>PWVT01000214.1 GCA_003562195.1 Phycisphaeraceae bacterium
ACCGCATCGACCCGGTGATCTTCCCGATCACCGAGGCCTTCGCGGTGCGCTGGTATGGCCTGTCTTACGCAGTCGGGTTTCTCCTGGCGTGGCTGATCTTTCGCTGGTTCGCCAAGTCCGGTCGCAGCCCGCTTTCGGTCACAGCGGTGGGGGACCTCATGTTCTACGGCATCATCGGCGTGATGGTCGGCGGGCGCGTGGGCTACGCGGTGTTCTACCAGCCCGCGCTGCTGTACACCTTTACCGGCGACTTTCCCTTCTGGGATCTGCTGGCGATCAACAAAGGGGGGATGGCCAGCCACGGCGGGATGCTCGGCGTGCTTGTCGCGATTTGGTTGTTCTCACGCCGCCACCAGGTTGAGTGGCTACACGTGCTGGATGTCGGCGCACTGGCCGCCACACCGGGGTTGTTTCTCGGCCGGATGGCCAACTTTATTAATGCGGAGCTCTGGGGCAGGCCGCTTGCAGATCAGACAAGCCCGCCCTGGTGGAGTGTGAAGTACCCGCAGGAGATGCATCAATGGTCGGTCGATCAGTTGCGACAACTTCGCGATGTCATCGGGGAAGTGAATGTCAGTTCTTCTGAATGGAATGCAACGCTCAACCGAATCGCAGCAGACCCCGAAGCTCCTCCGGCAGATGCAGTCCGCTGGGTCGCCCGCCGCACGCAGGAACTGATCGAAGCTGTTCAAGCGGGCAACGAAACCGTCATCGAAACCATCCGCCCCATGCTCACCGCCCACTACCCCTCGCAGATTCTTCAGGCGCTCAGCGACGGTCCGATTCTTGCTGGTGTGCTGGCACTGGTGTGGCTGCGGCCGCGCAAGCCCGGCGTGATTGCGGGGACGTTCCTGCTGACCTACGGCATCCTGCGCATCAGTACCGAGTTCTTCCGCCAGCCCGATGCGGCACTCCTGTTCGGCCTCTCCCGTGGTCAAGTGCTGAGTGTGGCGATGGTTCTCCTCGGTGTCGTTATGATCGTTCAGTGTACGAGGCGCACATCAGAACTGGCCGTTACCCTGGTCAAACCGGGTAGAGACACTCGCGCGCATGCCTAGGCGCGGCATCTCTTTCGGCGGATGCGCGTCTCCGGGCCGGTTCGGACGACGACTCCATCTTTCGAGACGTAACGAACCTGATGGACAATGCGCTCGCGTCCGATGACATCCTGGTCAATCCAGTAACGCGTTTCCCGTCGTAGCCCCTGCTTCATTGCGTCATGGGCATCGTGCGAGTCGAGGTCTTCTTTCCAGATGCCGGCATCTTCGGGCAGGTCCTCCAGACGTCCGAGCCGCTCGTCAGCCAAGCCGGGAATCACTAAGAGTGTGACCACAATGTACGTCAGCCCGCTCAGCAGGAAGAACGCGATAAAGCCAAGAAGAATGATCCACATGCACGAGTTCGATGATGACAGATCGCAAGCCGGGGTTATCGCGGAGCGAGAATGTCAATTCTGCGCGGTTGCAGTACGTTCAGCCGCAACGACCCGTCATATGACTTCTCACCGATCACCCCAATGAGCTGATCGAGCATGCCGGTAAGCTCGTGGCTGTCATCCGGCTCAATGTACGCGACGGTGCGTCCAGTTCCGGGGTCCTGCAATCGCAGCATCTTTGGAAGCCGTTTGCCATCATAAATGGTTGACGCTGTCAATCGTCCCACAGCGACGTAGTCTCCGCCGGCATCGACGGCCAGACGTGCAGCTTCGGTGCGTTGCTCTGCGATTCGTGCCCGTTCCCTGATCTGCCTCAATTCCTGCGAGCGGCGCTGCACATCGGCCCAGAGTTCCAATTGATCTGCCCGCGCCCTGGCAAAGGCCGCTGAACCACGGTTTTCGTGCTCGATACGTTCTGCGAATCGCAAGAACATCTCGCGTAGCGGCTGCACTTCGGCTGTTTCGATGTCTTCTTTGCGTAGCAGCTCAAACGCGTGTTCAAGATCATCAATTGACGCTTCATCAAGCCGTTCTGCGAGTGTGGGCGATGGTTCATCGGACTCGCTGGGATCGGCATGCTGTACTCCTTCAGGAGTTTCTTCCTGTGGAGCCGAGGTGCGCTCATTTGTACCTGGGACATTTCCGAGTGCAGGCATGACAGTCTCATCATCTGCTTCGGCGGGTTGGTCTGCCGTTTCGGGAGTTTCGACCTGCTGAGGGTGCTCTGTCTTGGGCTCGGTCACGTCCTCGACCACCTCTGGTTCGATCTCAGTTTCGCGCTCCACTGGAACGTCTTCTTGCTCCGTTGGTGCAGGGGCATCATCTGTCCGCTTTGGCTCATGTCGTGGCTGAGACTGGTCTTCGCGCTGAGATTCCGCCTCAGGCGTGGCACTGTCATCCGGTTTCGATTCCGCGATGGGTTGTACCTCGTCCTTGGCGGCTTCCTCGTGTGGCTTTTCTGGTTGCCAGGCCTCGCGTTCGCGCTCGGTGGCTGGACGGAGATATGCGGTGCTGATCCACGCCTCGGCATTCTGCGGAAGCTTAACTCGGTGCACGGTGTTGTTGGCAGTTGTTGTCGTCGCCAGGACCGTGACCTCGGTATCGGCGGCCAGGCGGATCAATGGTTTCCAACTGTCATTCGGATTGAAGTTGGTGTTGAGATTCGGTGCAAGGACATCAGTTCGGCCGAGCGTCGTGCCGGTCTTGCCGTCAGACCCAAGACGGAAGCGCCCGGGCTGGGTCGTTGGATAAATGATGTAGCCAAAAAAGCGTTCGGTGGTGAATGTCGGGCCGGTGGTAGCGATGCGACCCCAATTGAACTTCTCACCGGTCACCTTGACCAGATCGCCAGTGTTGACCCGGCCGAAGGGGTAGTACGAATCGGCAGCACCGGAGCGGACATACACGTTATTGCCTGTCACAACCGCGATGTAACTGTCATCATCATCAGCCAAGGCCGTATTGAAAGGCATTACACATGCAGCGAAAACCGCAGTGAACAGCAATGTGGTGTGCAACGTTCTCATGTCGTACCTCCTTGTAAATCAGCCCTACAGCATTGTACTGAATCGGCAATCAGCCGTATTGGCGCTCAGCATGAATCACTATCAGGAGCAGCCGAGCTTCATCCCGGCAGCACATCAAGAAAACTGGCGAAGCTCGCGAGCGAGGTCGCTGCGAAGACCGCGAGCACGCCGTGGTACACCATCGCAGTGTTTATCCATGCTGCTCCCGGCAACCTGCCAGGGTCCGGACGCCATGTGCCGCCATGCAGGCGACACCAAACATCAGACTCTGCTTCCTGCATTGAATGCCAGAGCCGCTTGATCGCGTGTTCTCGTGGCAGAAACCAGATTTGCACCATTGCGATGGTCAACGGGACCGTCAGCAGCCAGGCGTAAGGGTCGATCTTCACCGTCATACTCCTCTGGGCGTAGGGATCGGAGTCTAATCAAGGGGGCGCAATATGTGAAGCGATCTGTGAAAGCGATGTTTGGAAACCGCCCTCGCCTTGCCGTGAGGCCCCTTCGCGCTGATGATGCGTGAATGAACATTTGCCAGAAGCGGCATCACGATGTCCAAACCGGCCCTGATTTCACAGGAGACCGGCCATGACCGCTCAGCCGAATTCCTGTGATGTCGGCATGATCGGCTTGGCCGTGATGGGCCGAAACCTTGCCATGAACATCGCTGACCACGGCTTCACCGTGGCTGCGTACAACCGGACTGCACAGCTCATGCACGAGTTGATCGAGCAACAGCGCGGCACCGTCACCGGCGAGCGGCTCGTCGGATGTGAATCCATCCCGGAATTCGTCCAGACCCTGAAAAAGCCGCGCGTCGTCATTGTGCTGGTCAAGGCCGGCCCGGCGGTGGATGCGGTGTGCCAAACGCTGATCGACGCGGGTCTGGAGCCGGATGACATTGTTGTCGATGCGGGCAACAGTTTGTGGACCGACACGATTGAACGCGAACGTACCTACCGTAATGCTTTTCTCTTCGTCGGTTGCGGGGTTTCTGGCGGCGAACTCGGCGCACGCTTTGGCCCCTCGCTGATGCCCGGCGGTGATCCGAAGTCCTGGGATCGCCTCAAGCCGATCTGGCAGGCCATCGCTGCGAAAGTCGATCCGAAATCCGGCAAGCCCATCGAAGGCGCACTGCCCGGCCAACCGATCACCGAAGGCGACCCATGCACGACATACATCGGAGCTAACGGCGCAGGCCACTACGTCAAGATGGTGCACAACGGGATTGAGTACGCGGATATGCAATTGATCGGCGAGGCGTACCAGTTGATGCGCAGCGCGCTGGGCATGACGCCGAGTGAACTTGCGGAGGTGTTCGCTGAGTGGAACACCGGTGAACTGGACAGTTATCTCATTGAAATCACTGCGGACATTCTCGCGCAGAACGATCCCGTGACGGGCGATCCGCTGGTGGATGTAATTCTCGACCGAGCTGGGCAGAAGGGCACGGGGCGATGGACAGCGGTCAACGCGCTGGAGATGGGCATTCCTGCCATGACAATCGCCGAGGCAGTGTTCGCTCGCGCTATCAGCGCGCTCAAGGATGAGCGTGTGACTGCATCGAAGGTGCTGGGCGGGCCGCAGACGCAGCGGATGGATGATCGCGATGGGTTCGTTGAGATGGTGCGCGATGCGCTGTATTGCTCGAAACTATGCGCGTACGCGCAGGGTTTTCAGCTCATGGCGGCTGCGCAGCAGGAGTACAACTGGACCTTGAACTTCGGCGAGATTGCGCGCATCTGGCGGGGCGGGTGCATCATTCGCGCCTCGCTGCTGCAGCGAATCACTGAGGCGTATGAAGGCGACGGCGAACTCGCCAATTTACTGCTGGACCCATATTTTTCGGAGCAGACCGCGGAGCGACAGCACAACTGGCGTACGGCGGTGACGACTGCGATCAGCCGCGGCATCCCCACACCGGGGTTCAGTTCCGCACTGGCCTATTACGATTCGCTGCGTAGTGAGACGCTGCCTGCGAATCTGTTGCAGGCCCAGCGCGATTACTTCGGTGCCCATACCTACGAACGTGTCGATCAACCGCGCGGCAAGGCGTTTCATATCGACTGGCCCCACCCCGGAAGGCCGCAACTGGAGATCAGTCCATGAGCCACGAAAACCTCTGGGCACCATGGCGTATGGCGTATCTGCGTGAACTTGATCGAAAGGCAGACGAGTTGCGCGGCAGCGACTCTCCGGCTGGCAGTTTCCTCACGGTCTATTGGGAGCATCCCGATCAGGATCAAGCGAACCATGTACTGCACCGTGACGAGTACGGCATGATTCTTCTGAACCGGTATCCGTATGCCAACGGCCACCTGATGGTGGCGCTCGGTGATGCCCGGCCAACATTGCATGACTATGACCCACCCCAACGATCTGCGTTTTGGCAATTGATTGAGAAGGCGACGGCGCTGATGCAGCACACCCTTCAGCCGCAAGGGATCAACATGGGCATCAACCAGGGCGCCGCCGCCGGCGCTGGTGTGCCGGAGCATCTGCATGCCCATCTCGTGCCGCGCTGGCACGGGGATACGAACTTCATTACTGTTGTCGGTGAGGTGCGTGTGATTCCTGAATCGTTGAATGTCATGGCTGAGGAATACCGCCGAGTTGCCCTGAAGTTGTTTGCGTAGTTTGCGTACACTGTTGATATGACCTGCACTTCATCGCGCCCCGTGATGTCTGACTCCTGGATTGCACAACTTGCCGGCAAGTTCATTGTGTTTGACGGACCAGATGGTTCGGGTAAATCAACGCAGTTCAGCCACTTTGCCCGGCACTGTGTTGAGGCCGGTCTCAATGTCTGTGAAGTGCGTGAACCGGGTGGGACGACGATCGGCGAGCAGATTCGCAGCATTCTGCTTGATCCACAGAACTCAGACATGACGCTGCGCTGTGAGATGATGCTGTACATGGCCAGCCGGGCGCAATTGATCGAGCAGCGCATCCGCCCAGCATTGGCTGATGGCGCACTCGTCCTTGCCGACCGATTCATCAGTTCAACGCTGGCGTATCAGGGCACAGCCGGCGGGATGAGCGCGGAGGAGATCATGACCGTCGGCACGGTGGCCGTGGGGGGGCACTGGCCTGACCTGACCGTCGTGTTTGATGTCGATGAGCATGTCGCTGCGACGCGGCTGAACCCGCTGCTTGATCGCATGGAGCAAAAAGGCGCCGAGTTCCATCGACGTGTTCGCCAAGGATATCTCGATCAGGCCGAGCGCGGCGATCTTGGAGAATACCTCGTCGTTGATGCCTCAATGGAAGAGCCACTTGTGTTCGCAAGTCTTCTCGCTGGTCTGGAGCGAGCAGTTCAGTCGATGGTAATTGAGCAGTAGGTTGCAGGTCACTCAGGTTCCTGCCACAAGTTGCTCCTGCTTCCAGGTTCCATGGCCGACATTCACGGATTCTTCAACATCGAGCGGCATGGTGAGGTGCAGACGAACTGGATTGATCAGCTCCATTTCGTTTGATCCCTCATGAACGCCGCTCTTCAATGCACTGCCGCTCCAGTCCACCGGCATGGTTCCACAGGGCAATCCGGCTGATTTTCGCCAGCATGCGCCATGGCTCCGCGGGTAGTACGATGCGGCTGCGAGTTGCAACTCAATCACTTCGCCCTGTAGGTGTTGGGGCACGCCGATTGGTTGCGAGACGACGCCAAAATCCCCACCGTTTGCGCGGAAGGCAAAGTGGATATCACCCATCCCTTCACGGACGACAAAGCTTTCTTGCAGTGGACGAAAATGCACAATGGCTTCGACGGTATTTTCGAACCGATTCTGGTAGTAGATTCGCAGCTCGGCCTGCATGCCGTTGACACGAATAATGGGCATGAATGACAATCCGTCTGCCTCGTAGTACACATGGCCGACTGTTTCTCGCAGATGATCGGGAAGGCGATCTTCCATTTTTAATGCATACCACAGCCATGCTGTGAGCACCACGATGAGCGCAAGCGTGCCAAAACGCTGCACATTGAGCAGTCTGGCCTGATCCGGATCAAGAATCACCCACGCCACAACAGCCCACACGAACGTGGCCAGCAGCGACATGACGAGAACAAAGTTCCGCGTCTCATGCATGAGGACACCTCGGGCGTTTCATGTCGCCGGCTTTCACCGTGCGACATCTATGGGTAGTATCGGGCGAAAACCACGGATTGCCAGCATTTTTCCTCGAACATGGACATTGCCATGGACTTCGATCACCCATCTCCCGATCCGCTGCATGAGTTTGGCCGCTGGTTTGAGCAAGCCAGCCAGACCAATCTGCCCAATCCCAATGCGATGACACTGGCTTTGGTGGATCCCGACGGACGCCCATCAGCCCGCATCGTTTTGCTCAAGGGGATCAATGAACACGGTGCCGTGTTCTTCACCAATCGGGCAGGTCGCAAGGGTGTGGCGATCGAGGCCAACCCGCGTGCAGCACTTTTGTTTCATTGGGACATGTTGGATCGTCAGGTCCGTATCGAAGGCGAGGTGACGGCATTGCCTGATGCAGAGTCTGATGCGTATTTTGCCACGCGCCCAAGGGCCAGCCAGATTGGCGCATGGGCCAGTCGCCAGAGTGAACCCGTAGCAAGTCGAGTCGAACTTGATGCAGCGGTGACTGAAGTAGAGGCCCGCTTTGCTGATCAGGATGTCCCTCGTCCGCCATATTGGGGCGGGTATCGTGTCAGTCTTGAGAGTATCGAGTTCTGGCAGGGGCACCGTCATCGTTTGCATGACCGTGTTGTGTACACGCGTGATGCAAATGGGAAGTGGTCGGTACAGCGGTTGTTTCCGTGATGCGCAATCGTGTCATCACGGGCCTTCATGGCTCGTCTCCGGGACAAGAAGGCGATTGTCTTCCTCACTGAACCACCATTCTGGAGTCGGTGCAGGGCGGTTGGAGCCAATCAGCGTCATTGGCACCGTGTATGAGCCATTCCAATAGCGTTCAGCTTCGCCTGCCAGGGCTGCGATTTCGCGGCGCCCTTCCACTCGCATAACCCAACGGTCATCGTCGTCATCAATCTCGGCAAGGAGTTCTCGATCGGTGTAGGCAATCTCCCACCCCAAGCCGCGCATGGCAGCGCGGCGCCCGCGATTGGCTTGATCGGAGCCGGCAAGCCACCAGATGTTGAGTTGCCGGGCAAGTTCATCGCCTCGGTACAACTGCATCGCGACACCAATCGACATTCCCTCAAAGGTGGGTCGCAGCGACGGATTGGGGTCATAACGGAATCGCACAGGCGATCGGCCGCTTGGCCAACTGACCACGACTCCCTCGAAAACCTCGCGAATCATTTGCCGGGACGCGTCATCATCAACACCTTGCGCATCGTACGTGAGTTGTTCATCGATGCGTACTGGCACGGTCATCGTGGTTTGCAGGGCCGGTTGCCATGATTCTTCGATCCCCGCTCGTCGTCGCTGCACAGTGATGTCAAACGATACCTCGTCAACATCCATGTGTAATGGTTCGAGTACAACGCCAAACGCGCCGCGTGCGCCGTCTTCGCTTTGATGGACAGTAATCACACGATCAACGTACTCTGGCTCAATGTGGATACGTACCTCAGTGCCAAGCGGCCACCAGTGGCGAAGGTTGATCTGCAATCGCGGCGGCATGTCTGGTGGCCATTGATCGGGCAACGACAGATCCACAATTGGTGGAATGTCAATCAGCAGTCGTTCAATGTCGTTGTATTCGGAAGAAGATGGATCAATCTCGCGGCGGTCATAACCGGTGACTTCGCCACGGCGGACTAAAGAGCCGCGCCAGCGCTCGATTCCCCGTCCATACTTGGCGATCCAGGCGTGCTCTGTTTCTGAGCCGGGCGGTCTTGCCCACAGATCCCCACGTGCGCATCGTCGAATGAGCATCGTGACTTCGCTTGTATTGAGTGTCTGCAGTGCCATGCGGCGATTGAGTTCGCGAAACGCTGCACTGTCTCCCTCGGTGAGCGGGAGCGAGAGAATCAGCATGCGGCTGGGCACCATGCTGATCCACCCTCGGTCCATCACGCGCAAGTTCACCGCGAGAGCCATGGCGACACACCCGCCAATCGCAAACCCAGCAAGAAGGTACCGCCGTCGCGTCTTTCCGAACTGCGCTTCACTGCGTGCTGTGAAACCGCACTCAGCGCAGGTCATCCCCGGGGAGTAGGCCATGTCATACCAGCACCTGGGGCAGCGGCGACGACCATTGGCACGGTCATAAAACAGCGCACGCCACGCGATGTACACCAGCGATGCGAACAGACCAAGCACCAACATCGCTGCAAGCCAGAGAATCCAGTCGCCCGTGAGCATCAACTGGAGTATAGCTATGCCGTGTGTGATTCTGCATTGGATTCTCCAATGCAGAGCGTCCCGCGCAGGCATCCGCCTCGTTCCACCTGCAATCTCCTGGTCGTCAACGAGCCGGTGAAGGTGGCCTTGGCATCAATGCGTGCCTCCCCACGAACATTGACCATACCCTCGAGTGAACCCTGCACGACGAGTGAGCCGCAGTCGACGGTTCCCTTCAACGTGGCCTTGCGATGGACGCGCACCTGGCCGAGTGTCGTGACATTCTCCACCGAGGAGCGATTGAAGATTGCATCCTGAAACTGCAACGGCTTTGCGCAGTTGGGACAGCGCAAGGTTACGGCACGTGCAGCAGCTTCAACGGGGCAATGACAGTGTGGGCACGCAAGCTTTTGTGTTGCGAAGACCGGATTGAGCCGCGGCTCGGATTCATTCTTGGTGAACCATGCGGGCATGGGGGCTTACAGTGAGATGGCGTCAGGTGTCACAAACAGATCGAGACACCAGGCAGCGGGCGTGGTGTACTTCGCTCGAAGTGCCTCGATTCACCAACATTGAGAATTCACGTGCTTTTGCGATTCTCACTTGTTGAGCAACTCGTGTCGCTTGCGGAGCAGGCCGCTGACCGCGTTCCGTGAGCTCGATGTTGTCTTGACTTCGCGGTGCTCGCCATTGCCGTTGGATGATGGCTCTTCCTGTCGCGCAGTCTCTGTACGACGATCCGGTTCATCCATGGCATCGGGGCCGATGATGACCTCGCCGCGATAGATTGCGCCTTCGTTGACCGCGATGGTCTTGGCTCGCAGATCGCCAATGAGGGTGGATTCGCTGCCGAGTTCGATCTTGCCGCAGGTGACGTTCCCTTCGACTCGGCCGTTGAGTTGCAAAACGCCATCGCACAGGACATCACCCTGAACGCGCCCATTGAGAATCATGGCTCCAGTGGTGATATCGCCCTGCACACCGCCGTCTTCAGCGATTTCAAGCGATCCGGTGATGTGCATCGGGCCTTCGATCGTCCCGTAGACCGCAGCATCGCCTTCAATGGCGACTTCGCCCTTGATCTGGCAGCCGGTGCCGAAGACAGTGGGCTGATCGGTGGGATGGTGATTGGTGGAATTTGACATACGACAACCTCTCCGTGCGTATTACCGCGTTGCAGTGTTCCTCGCGTGCCCCATCGCGGCAAAAGTCCACCGGGCAGGCCCGGCTCGGCATCCATGCCGAGCTATCGTCGGCGAAGCCGGTGGATGAGCATGAACTTTTCGAATATAGGGCTTCCGAGTGCCGATTACGCCTCCGGCTGCTCGTCGGTCTCATCGGCATTCAGGCCGTGCTTGCACGACACATCCTCGCCGACCGTCTCCGCAAGCTGCTGCATCCACTGCTGCGACAACTCCCAGCGCTGTTGCAACCTCGGCTTTAACGCCCGATCAAGTCACTGGAACAATATAGGCCTTTGTTCATTGACAATC
>PWVT01000195.1 GCA_003562195.1 Phycisphaeraceae bacterium
ATGCCCAGCCGGATGAACACGTGGCCATTTGGATCGTGGATCGTATTCAAGAAAGACTGAAAGCTGTTAATGCGTTTGTCGGGCGGCAGCAGAGGAACTTGGTTGTGGCATTCGGCGACATCCCAGTGCACCTCGCCGAAGATCGACGTTACGCGCAGAAGAATTCGCAAATCATTCAAATGGGTGATACGCTCAAGCCCTCAACTCTGCGCGACATGCTTCGCAAGACAATCGCAGTTTCGCTGCAACACGAGAACGACCACCATGATCAGCGAGATGAAACCACCAATTAAGATCCTCTGCGTTGATGACAATCCAATGATTGGAGAGGCGGTCGAGATTAAGCTCCAGCCGCATACAGAACTGGAACTCATCGGCCAGGTCATGAGTGCCAGCGAACTTCTTGAGCAAGTGGAAACCTTACAGCCCGACATCCTCTTGCTGGATATCGACATGCCCGGTAAGGATGCGTTTGAGGCAATGCAGGAGATTGCGGCCTCGTTTCCGGAGCCGGACGGTCCACGAATCATCATCTTGAGTGGCTTGATTCGGCGCGACCTCATCGATAAGGCGTTTGAAAGTGGGGCGTGGGGATATCTCTCAAAGAGTGACGTTGAGATCCTGGCTGAGGCCATTGGTCAGGTGATAGCCGGAGAAATCGCCATCAGTCCCGATGTGCGCTCGCTCATGGGTTAACCGGGTCGCCCAACCGTGGCATCGTGACGCGAAAGTCAGGATCAGATAGCCGTACTGATACACTTGAATCCGGTGGCACAGGCGTCCCGCCTGAGGAACGTATCAACAGGCCAGAGGCCTGTTCCACTTTCAAACTGTACCAGTACCCAAATGGCCGGATTGCCGCTCTCCGCTTGACGTAGCAGCAATTCCCTCAACAATCGCGGGAACTTTTCCACCGCGACATTGCCGCGGCGGCTTCACGTACGGAGAAAAGGCCATGACCTCGGGTACCAGCGAACGTCCCTCATCCTCGCCATCACAACAGCCCGGCAACGGGTTCAGCATCCTCGACATGATTGAATGGTCGGGCAACAAGCTGCCTGACCCGGTCACGCTGTTCGCGTTGGGAACGCTGCTCGTGATGGTGCTGTCTTTCGTTGGTGCAAAGCTCGATTGGCGGGTTACTGAGCGGTTGCCCCAGCCCATCTTGCAGGATGTGATTGATGCTGACGGCAACCCTGTGATTGACGAAGAAACAGGCAAGGTCGCCCGCGAACCGGTGCTCGATCCAGACACGGGCGAGCCGATGCTTACCTGGGAAGTGGTGCAACAGACGCGTGAAGAGATTGTCACGCGCATCAAGCTTGATGACGATGGTGAGCCGATCTTGGATGATGAAACCGGCCACCCAATGACTGAAGTCGTACTGGGTGATGACGGTGAGCCGCTCACACGGAAGGTGCTGACCGACGAGCCGCGATCGCATGGCGTTACGAACATCCTGACCGCTGATGGAATCTTCTGGGCGTTGAGCAGCATGGTTTCGAACTTTGTCTCCTTCCCGCCGCTGGGTGTGGTGCTTGTGGGCATGCTCGGCATTGGTGTGGCGGAGCGCACAGGGTTGATCCGGTCGCTGCTCAAGGCGTTCATGCTGATCGTACCGGGCCGACTGCTCACGCCGTCGATGGTGTTCATCGGCATCATGAGTTCGCTGGCGACCGACGCGGGCTACGTCGTGCTGCCGCCGCTGGCTGCGGCGTTGTACAAGGCCGTGGGTCGATCGCCGCTGGTTGGTCTGGCTGCGGTGTTTGCAGGGGTGTCGGCCGGTTTCAACGCAAACTTGTTTATCACTGGTCTCGACCCGATGCTGGCGGAGTTTTCCACGATTGGTGCGCAGGTGATTGATTCGGATTATGTCGTAAACCCCGCAAGCAACTGGTTATTTCTGATTGCGTCAACTTTTGTCATCACCCTTACTGGTTGGTTCGTCACTTCACGGTTCGTCGAGCGGCGATTGAACAAGCGATCGCCGGAGGACGGTGGGCCGAGCGAGCCGACCGCTGCTGATCTTGCCGAGCAGCAGCTCAAGCCGGAGGAGTTTCTCGGCATGGCCTGGGCGGGGTTGGGAGCGTTGGCGACGGTGGGGGTGTTCCTGGCGTTGATTCTCATTCCGGGCATGCCGCTGTACGGTCCGGGAGCTGTCTTCGATCGTTGGATCGAAGTGATCGTGCCGATGCTGTTTTTCATCTTTGTCGTGCCGGGCATTGTGTACGGCGTGTACATGAAGGACGTCAAGAACGACAAGGACGTGGCGAAGCTGTTCATGGAGTCCATGGCTGCGATGGCGCCGATCATCGTGCTTGCGTTCGTCGCAGCGCAGTTCATCGAGCACTTTCAGTATTCAGGTCTCGATCGAATGCTCGCAATGGCTGGTGGTCAGTGGCTCGGCCAAGCAGGGTTTGGTGCGGCGATGCTGATCGTGTGCTTCATCCTGCTGACGCTCCTTTTCAACCTGTTCATGGGTTCCATGAGCGCGAAGTATGCGATGTTTGCGCCGATCTTCATTCCCATGTTCATGCTTGTCGGCATCAGCCCGGAATTGACGCAGGCGGCGTATCGCATTGGTGACTCGGTGAGCAACATCATCACGCCGCTCAACGCGTACCTGATCATCATCCTCGTGTTCATGCAAAAGTACGTTCCCAAGGGGGGCATGGGCACGCTGGTGGCGACGATGTTCCCGTACACCGTGGTCTTCACGATCGTGTGGACTGCGATGTTGCTGGTATGGATGTGGCTGGGTCTGCCATTGGGAATTGACGGCGGCCTGACGTATGACCTGATGAACTGAGACGCTTTATGCTTTCGTGGGCGATGATCGCCATCCAACTCGTCCTTGTCGCGCTGGCATTGCACCTTTGGCGGTGGCATGTGCTGCCGAACCTTCGACCGTTGGGCCACCGCGCGTTGATTGTGGATGTGTGGGGGCCGATGTCGGTGGTGATTCCGCTTGTGTTCACGGTCGGTTGGGTTGGCTATTCCGTTCGTGAAAGCGGGTGGGTGATGCTGGGTGGGCCGATCGTGTGTGGCCTGTTTGCGGTGGCGGTCGCGGCCGTGATGAGGCCGCATGGTGAGCGCAGCGCGACCTTCTCTAATGCAGATGGGCTGAGCTGGTCGGCAGGGGCATGGGCTTCAATTGTCGGCATCATCTTGCTGCTACTCGGAGCAGCGCATGTGATGAACATCTGGATGGGCCAAATCGCCTTTGCGCTGCTTGCAGTGGTGCTCTGGACGAACACACCGCCTGCACGCGAGAGCAACGTGGACAATGACCAGGCCGCCGCGTGGCTTGGGATGATCGGCATTGTCCTCGCAGGATTCGTACTCGGCGGGACATCGTTGGCGGTCGCCGAAGGGCACCGCGTGGCGAGCGCAGTGATTCTCGTGGGGTATGGCGGTGCAGTGTTCTTGCTGGCTGCCCGATACGCAGGACCAGCCGTGGCAGTACGAATGGGTCTTTGGGCTGCGGGCCTAGGCGTGCTGGCTGCACTGGGGGCGATTTCTATCCTTCACATGCTGCCGCAAGCGATTCAGCTCGCCCTTGGCGGTCATGTCGCGGATGTTCGCTCGGTGGCTCACAGTTTCGGGGCATTTGCTCTGGAGGCGGTGATGCTGCTTGTTTTGCCGTTACTGGTGCTTGGCCTGTGGCGGCTGGACGCGCCAGCACGGCGAATGGCCGGCTTGTTCCTGATGGCTGCCATTGTTGCCGTGGTGACTTGGCGACTGGCCGGGATGTGAAACTCGTGCTGAAGCCGCCGGGTAGCCGATGAAATTCCACACGTCGGCTGATTGCCAGGCCGGGTAAGATGATTTGTATGTCCGAGTCGGAAGAATCCATGGTCGCGACACACCGAAGCGTATTGCCCACGACCCGCGAGTCCGTGACGCACAAGTTCGTCATCGCTGGGCACGAGGGCTATCTCACCATTGGCCTGTTTGAAAACGGTCAGCCGGGTGAGATTTTCATCAAGATGAGCAAGGAAGGATCAACACTCTCCGGGTTGATCCAGGGTTTCTGTCGAGCGTTCAGTCTTGCGTTGCAATACGGCTTATCCACGCAGGATGCAGTCGATCGGTTCCGGGGGATGCGCTTCGATCCGATGGGGCCGACCAACAACCCTGACATCCCCGAGACACTGAGCATACTGGACTACGTTGCGCGGTACCTGGAGTGTCATTACTGCAATTCCGGGCAATCGCGCGTCAGGTCGTAGCGGTTGCTGAACGAGGCACTTCACGCCGAGTTCGCGCAACATCGCGAGCGATTTGTTCCTGCAGGTTCTGGACATTGCAATACGCAAGCTGATCGCGCAGCCAGTGATGAAACGTCACTCGGATCGGCCAGTTGTAATCATCAAGTGGACCTTCGTAATCCAGCAGATGGGCCTCACAGACGCGCGGTGAAGTCCCGAAGGTTGGTTTGGTGCCAACGCTGATCGCTGCCTGGTATGTGTGACCATCACGCACAGCCGTGCCGGCGTAGATGCCGTCCTTAGGCAGCATGAGATCGCCATGATCCAGGTTGACGGTCGGGATGCCGATGGTTCGTCCGCGTTGATCGCCCCGCACGACTGTTCCGGGCAACTCGTATGGTCGGCCGAGCAGGCGTGCTGCGTCGCGCACGCGGCCGCGCTGAAGCAGCCAGCGAATGACCGAACTGCTGATAACTGTCGTGCTGTGATCGTCCAGGGTGGCCCGGAGCGATTCAACGACGACAGTGCGAAAGCCATGCGTTTCGCCATATTGGTGCAAGGTATCGACCGATCCGGCTCGATGTTTGCCAAAGCGAAAGTCCTGTCCTTCAATGATTGCCTTTGGTTGGTAGCTTTGCACGATGGAGGTGATAAAATCGGACGCAGTCTGACTGAGAAATTCGCGTGTTGGCTTGAGAGCCACAACCCTGTCCGCCCCTGCCTGTTTGAGGAGTTCACAAAGCTGCTGGAAACTCGTCAGACGCTGGGGTACCCGACTGGTTGACTTCTGTGCAAGAAGGACAGACAGCGGGTGCGGATCAAAGGAAAGCACCACCACCTGACCCGCGGCCCCGACCGCTTTACGGGCCGTTTGTACAAGTTTGGCATGCCCACGATGCACGCCATCAAAGTTGCCGATAGTTAACGCAGTTTCAGTTTCAGTACGGTTGACCATGAATCTGCACGATAGAGGCCAATTCGACTGAGGCCAAGTTTCGCTCGGCTTGGCCGAGGCATACTGGATGGATCGGAAGGACCAACTCGAGATGCGCGAAGATGTTTCATCTACATTCGTTGATGGGAAGCCCACTGACCCTGATGCCCTCGTCGACGAGTTGACACGGGGGATTCGAGAGACAGCAGACAGTGTGGTCCCGTGGTTTCTTCAGCAAATGCCGGTGAGCTATTTCCAGGACACCGACCACTCCAGCCAGCTCAGTCATCTTCGAGCCATCATCGCAGCCAAGGCCTCAGGCCGCCCGATCGAGTTGACCCTGCGCAGTGAGGACGGATCGGAGTGGACCTCAATGCGACCGTTGGACTATCCCGGCGTGTTGGCTGAACTGGTCCGGGAGCTTCCGCATGACCGCCACCTTCGAGCTGCAAAAATTCATACCGCTAACGACGGCCATCTGGTGCTGGATACCTTCGAGTTTGGTGAAGCGCCGATGTTTGATCCGGATGATCCCGAGCAGGCGCGAAAGCTCGAACAGACCATTGAATATGCTGCAAAGAATGTCCCTTATTTTTCGCCGGATGAGATTGCCGATCATATGCGCCGCTGCCAGGCGGAGTACGTCACCACGGTGACGCCGTTGCGTGTGTGCAAGAACTGGGAACTGTACAAGCGCGTTTCACAAACGGATGGTGCTGCTGTCTCACTTGAGCCGGAATCTGACCCGACCCAGTGCCGCATCACTGTGGCCGTTGGTAACGCGACGCAGCGTGTTATGTTCGAGCGCATCGCTACTCGATTGGCACGCTCATCGATCAACATTCATCGTGCGTATCTGGACATAATCGACGATGGTGCCAACGGCACAATCGGCCTGCTTGGGTTCGTGGTGCAGGGGCCTGATGGCGGACCAATTGATCCCAATGGCTATCTCTGGCAAACGCTGCGGCCTGAGTTGCTTCGTAACAAGTGGCTCGACGATCGCGTACTCGATATGGCCCATCAGCACGGTGAAGTGGAGACCATCACAGCGGAAGTCATCTGCGCATTGTGCGACCTTATTCACCAGGTCCTCGTCAAGCAGAACCCCTACGCCTTCAGCCCGGACCGAATCGCGCGGCTGGCAGAGCGCAACTTGATGCAATCGATCAGCATTGCGAACCTTTTCCTGAATCGATTCAATCCCAGCAGTCCGCTGGATGATGCGACATTTGCACTGCGCTCAGACCAATTGCGTCGTGAGATCGCCAGCGGTGTCGACCTGGAAGATGCCCGCACCGTGCTGCTGAAGATGCTCGATGCCGTCGATGCTGTATTGCGCACCAATGTCTTCGTCGAGGAGCGATACGGGCTTTCCATGCGGCTTGATCCAGGCCTGCTGATGACAGAAGAACGATCAGAATTGCCATTCGGTGTGTTTTTCGTTCACGGTCGTGGCTTCAATGGATTCCATGTGCGGTTCCGTGATATTGCGCGCGGTGGTGTACGAGCAATCTGTCCGATCGGCATCGAACAGTACGCCCGAGAAAGTGAGCGGCTGTACGATGAGGCCTACGGCCTTGCGTTTGCCCAGCAACTCAAGAACAAAGATATTCCCGAAGGCGGAGCCAAAGCCGCTATCCTCGTTGCGCCCGGCGCACGAGTCAGCCGCAGCGTCAAAGGTTTCGTTGACAGTTTGCTTGATTTGATCTCACCCGACGAGAGCATCAACGCATGCATTGTTGATCGGCTTGGGTTCAAGGAGCTGTTGTATCTCGGCCCCGATGAGAACATCACGCCGGAACTGATTGAATGGATCGTCGATCGCGCCAAGCGGCGTGGCTACCCCACACCGGCTGCACTGATGAGCTCCAAACCAGGCGCGGGTATCAATCACAAGCAATACGGTGTGACCAGTGAAGGGGGGGTGGTCTTTCTCGAAGTGGCGTTGCAGTCCATCGGCATCGATCCACGAACGCAACCGTTTACCGTCAAGATCACCGGCGGTCCTGATGGTGATGTCGGCGGTAACTGTTTGCGCATTTTGCACCGAGACTACGGTGAAAATGCAAGAATTGTCGGTATCGCAGACGGCACCGGATGCGCCGAAGATCCTGACGGGTTGGATCATGAAGAACTCATGCGACTGGTCACGCTCTCCAAGCCCATCAGCTTCTTCAGCCGAGACAAACTCGGCCCCAAAGGCCACTTGGCCTTGCTGGATGAGCCCGATGGCGTGCGACGCCGCAACACCATGCACAACCGCGTGGTCGCTGATGCGTTTGTCCCGTGTGGTGGTCGGCCCAACACCATTCACGGTGGGAATTGGCGTGATTACCTCATGTCCAACGGCACACCGAGCAGCAAACTGATCGTTGAGGGGGCGAACCTCTTTCTCAATCCCGAAGCCCGCACGCGGCTGTCCGAAGCAGGAGCGCTGATTGTCAAGGACTCATCAGCGAATAAGTGCGGGGTGATCTGCTCAAGCTATGAGATCATTGCATGCATGCTGCTGTGCGATGAAGAGTTCCTCGCGATCAAGGATCAGTTTGTGGACCAGGTGCTGGCCAAACTTCGCATATTGGCGCGTCGCGAAGCGGAATTGCTGCTTCGCGTGCACCGGCACCGGCCGCACATTCCGCTGCCGGATTTGAGCATTCGTCTCAGCCGCGTGATGATTCGCACCGCTGATGCGATTGAAACTGCGCTTGACGGCTTGGCCAGTGACGATGCGAGCATTGTGCAGCGGCTTGTGATGGATCATTTGCCGCCGATCCTTATTGAATCGGCTGAGGATCGCATCTGGCACCGTCTGCCCCAAGCATATTTGAAATGGATGATGGCCAAATCACTGAGTGCGCGAATCGTGTATCGCGAGGGCTTCGAGTATATCGAGACCATGCCGGTCGAGGCCATTGCAGAAATGGCAGTTCGATACCTGCGTTTGGAAGTTGAACGGGCCAATTTGGCGGCTGAACTGGCTTGCTCGAACGACCCCAACCGCGAGCGAATTGCAGCATTGCTCGAAAAATCAGGCATCCTGTCCACGCTCGGCTACGTGTAAATCCGCAGCAGTCGTTCTGGTACACTCGCTCACCCTGTGGGCTACACACAGGTTCTCATAGAGTTCGCGGGCCTTGCCTGCCTTTCATGTCGCGAGACATGAAAGGCAGGCTATGCAGCACAACGACGCAGCATCTCGATAGTTTCGCGAGCAAGGGTACGGCACCCTGATGAACGTCAGCTCCATCGTCGGCCGTATCGGCGCGCCATTCGTGAGTGTGTACACAATGACGAAATTTGCCATCGCAGGATTGACCGAGTCGCTGCGGATGGAGTTTATCGACGAGCCGAATATTCATATTGTTACCGTTCTGCCGCCCAGTGTTGATACGCCGCTTTTTCAGCATGCTGCCAACCTCACTGGCCGACGACACGATTGCAGGACCGGCACTACTTCCAATTTGGTGCCCTCGGAGGCGCGACAATCGAGGAGTTTCATCACGGCTCTTCGCGCGTTGATGAGTTTCTGCGGGATTATGAATCGCCCTATGAGCAATGGAATCCGCCGGAACCGGACGCAGACCACCCGGAAGCTGAGTGGGGTTTTCAACCCGATCTGGGGACGATATCGAACGTTTTGCCCGTACCCATGGATATGTCGTCCGTCGCATCAACTTTGATATGCCTGATGATGTCAGCCCGCTCG
Organism: Phycisphaeraceae bacterium; assembly: GCA_003562195.1. Lineage (GTDB taxonomy): Bacteria > Planctomycetota > Phycisphaerae > Phycisphaerales > SM1A02 > PWVT01. The sequence continues at coordinate 8,855 of PWVT01000195.1, forward strand.
CAGCAAATTTTTACCGTCTCTTCAATCGGCATCGTGGTGTGATCGGCAACCGGCTGTTGGTGGAGTCGTTTGTGCTCATGGAGCCCTACTAGACCGTTCGCACCGGTTCCACACTCTATTGGATGGTGTTCAACAAGGAACCATCCGTCGAAGATGTCGAGCAGTACCTGGATGAACGCGAGCAGTTCGACGAGATTTATATGATGCTGTTCTCGCACGGCGTCGAATCGGTGGGACTGGTTTCCATTGAACGCTGGCGTGAGATACTGGCTCGAACACGACGAAAGGGCGAGTTTGTCGGCGTCGATCCAGAGAAATATCCCCACGATTTCGCGATCTATGCTCGCTACTTCACCGCAATTCAGCAGCAAATGGCGTCACGATATCCCATTCCTACACCCTTGGAACTCTCTGTACTCGACGATTTCCTGCGTGAAAATGGCGATCGGTACCGCGTCCGCGTGTCGGGTTCGTTGAGGCAGGTCGATCAGGCATTGGTTGGCTAACCAGCCGTTGGCATGCAACAGGTGCGGCCTCGAGTACGAAAAGTACCATGATCCTGCTTCTGTGAGTTGACATTGGCGGTAGGTGTGCAGGACAATGAGCCAAATGCATTCAGCCCGGTCTATCTGTTGTTGGTGTGCGCTGTCGGTGATCGTCCTGGCAATGGTGTGGACAGTCCCTCCACTGTTTGCTGGGGACACCTCCGGTGACGAGAACGGCGCGCCGCCAGAAGATGTCTCGGAGTCGCTCCCGCACAAAGGTGAAGAGACGGTCGAGCGCCATGACGACGAAGTCGTTCGTGCTGGCGAACGTGTCATTTTGCGTGTCAATCGCAACGAGACTGTAGCTGGGGAAGTCCAACTCGAGAACAGCGATGTGATCGTCGTACGCACACGGCGCGGCGAACTCCGCAGTTTCCCGCGCATACGCATACTGCAGGTCATTCGTCTGGTTGAGCCGGAGCCAGGCCAGCACGGCGTGGTGCATTTGCGAAATGGTCAACGGCGCGAGGGGGTAATCGTTGAGGATGAGTTTGATTACGTGCTTGTGGAGATCGAGGGCATCCCAGCCCGGCTTCGCCGTGAGTTCGTGGACTATGTTGTGCTCGAACCCACATTCCAACAGCGCTATGAGCAGTTCCGCGAGACGATTCGCCCGAACATGTTTGATCGGCACCTCGCGTTATGCCGTTGGCTGATTCGCCATCGCGAATATGACTTGGCCAAGGAAAACCTTGAGGAGATTCTCGCTCAGAAGGAATTGCATGATGCTCGGGAATTGCTCAAACTCGTCAACGCACAACTTGCCCTACGTCGAAATTCTGTAAGTGAGACACCGCAACCTCCGCAAGAGTCAGGCGATCCAACCCCACGGCGTGTACCGGCTGATCTACTGACGCACGAGGATGTCAATCTGATTCGCGTGTACGAAATCGACTTCGACAACCCACCTCGTTTGCAAGTCGATCCGCCGACAGTACGCCGCCTGTTTGAATCCTACGGCACGCATGAAAGCGTACCCTCAACGCAGAGTGAGCGCAATGCGATGATTCGCGGTGACGCTTCAAAGATCGTCCGCTTGATGTTTGAATTGCGTGCTCGTGAGCTGTATCCGGAGATCCAGGTCAACTCCGAACCGCATTCGCTGAACCAGTTTCGCCTTCGAGTGCACAACACGTGGCTATTGAACAACTGCGCTACCAGTGGGTGTCACGGCGGGCAGGATGCGGGCGATCTGTTGCTTCATCGTCGCAACCACACGGATGCGCGCGTCCGGTACACCAACTTCATGATCCTTGAGAATTTGGAAGTCGATCCGGAATGGCCGCTGATCAACTACGATAACCCGGAGATGTCGCTGATCATTCAATACGGCATGCCGCGTGAATTGGCCCGCTTGCCACACCCGGATGTCCGTGGCTGGCGGCCGGTGTTTTCTCGCCCGAATGACCGGATGAAGCGCGATGCAATGGCGTGGATTAAGTCGATGATGCAGCCACGACCTGCGTACCCGATCGAATTCGACCCCAAGCCGCAATGGATCAACGGCCCCGAGGACGCGGTGTCTGATATAACACGAAGCAAGGATGCTGCGTCGAGTGATCGCTGAGGCGGATTGGGCATGTGCCGCATCACGGTGTTGTTGCTACACTGGGCACTCAGGGGAGTTATGAAATCACCGGCGACGGTGCATCAAGAATCTGGAGTGAATCTGCATGATGTGTAACGCTAGCAAGTCATCGGCCCTCGGACGTCGTCACCGTTTGGGTGGTGCGGTCGCCAGCGTCCTTCTTCTTACTGGCGGTGTTCTCGTCGGGTGTGAAGACAGCGCGGCGGAGCAACGCGTCGATGCGCAGCGAACGATCCTCGCTGCGTCGGCTGATTTCCGCAACGCCACGGTGGGAACTGTGACGGTTGAGGATGAAGAATTTGAGTCGCGTCAGCAGGAACTCAATGCCTTGATCGGTCGAGTCAGCAACCTTCCGAATGCTGATCCCGGCCAGCAGGCCGCAGGTGGCATGCTGGCGGCCGAAGCGTTGAGCGAGTTGGCCTCGATGCACCTTGCTCATGCGCAAACGATGCAACGTCAGCAACGGTTTGACCGCCGCAAGATTCAGCACGCGCTGGATGCAGCAGGCCGGCTGAGTGCACGCGCCGACGCACAGGCCGAGCTTACGACATCATCTGAACGTGCAATGCTTCAGGGCCAGCGTGATGCGGCTGAGGAATCACTCAATGAGCTGAATCGCCAGATCGGAGCACTGGAAGGGCCGATTGCAGACCGCCTTGATCGCAATGCACAAGATGTCGCTGAGGCAGACCGATTGCGAGAGGAAGCCAATGACCTGATCCGCCTTGCCATTGAACTCGGCCATGCCAACGGTTTTCCAAGTTTTCAGCAAGCGATTGACATTCGCCGCGATGCCGATGGCATCGACTTTGATGTTTCCCTGCGTGAGCTGGAACTTGAGTATGAGCTTCAGCCGCAGCATGAGCTTGTTGAGTTGCAAATCCACCATCTGCGAAGCGCCGTGGAGTCCATCCGCAACACGCTGGCAGAATTTGATCGACTCGATGAGCAATTGACGGGCGACCTCGATGCCACGCGTCAGCAGGTTTCAGCATTGGTACAGGAGATTTCTCGAAGCGTGGATGGGCTGAGTGATCGTGTCCGTAGCGATTTGGCTGAGCAATACGAACAGGCGGGTGAATACCTGCAACGCGCGGTCACGCAGGCACGCCAGGCCGCCGGCCGACTCAGAGGCGATCAGGCCGGGGCTGCGCGCATGCTACAGGTCAAGGTGAGTGAGTCGCTGGGCAGCGCGCTGAAGAGCCAGGCAGCAGCCATGGGCGACCATGCTGACCTCCTCACGCAATTGATCGAGGTAGGGGCGGGCCTGCTCCCGGATCTTGAGACCTATCGATCGATTCGTGATGAACTCAACGAGACACGGCAGCGGCTCACAGCCGAAGCGCGAGAAGCATTTGCCGAAGCTCAATCAGCATTAGGCGGTGTCAGCGGTAGCGCAGCCGATGCGTACCGCAGTCACCTTGAGCGTGTCACCGGGAACGAGAGTGCCACTGAAGGTATCATGAACACCGATCTGTAACGCTTGGCCACCACAACGATGTAGGTTGTGGTGCGCGATCTGAACTTGAGGTGTTAGGATTGTGCTTTCCACATTGGCGATCGGCCGATGTTGTGAATCGAATGAATCGCCCATCGCCTGCACATGATGAACACTCAACCGCCACCGACTGAACAGTACGCGTCGAACGCAAGTTACGCTGACCTTGCATCGCGCTTGAACAGTGCCAAACGCATTGCATTGGTGTCGCATTACAAGGCCGATGGCGACTCCATCGGCTCGATGCTTGCCTTGGCCCGCGCAATGCAGGCCCAAGGCAAAGAGGCGTTGGTCACGCTGACAGGCCCGGTTGATGAAAAGCTGCTCATGCTTGTTGGTGAAACGCCATATGTACGCATTGATTCAGTGGATGATGCTCCGGAGGATGACGTTTTCGATCTCATTGTTCTTGTGGATACCGGGGCATGGTCGCAGTTGGAACTTGTCGAAACTTGGCTCCGCCGTAACCGCGATCGTGTCATTGGCATCGACCATCACGCACACGGAGATGATGTCGCATTGGACCGCGTGGTTGATGCAAATTGTGCTGCGACGGCACAGATGATCGTGCAATTGCTGGATGTTATGAACATCACGATTACCGGTGGAATCGAGAGTATCGGCGAAGCACTGTTTCTCGGCTTGGCCACCGCTACTGGATGGTTCCGGCACTCCAATGCTGGTGCGGAGGTGTTCTCGGTAGCGGCACGTTTGCTGGACGCTGGCGTGGACAAGATTCGACTGCATCAGATCATTGAAGAGTCACATCGGCCGCAGCGCCTTTCACTGGAAGCACGCGCCCTCGCTTCATTGACATATGCTGCTGACCAAACTGTCGCCATCATGTCACTGGAATTGAAGGATTTTACCGAGACCGGAGGGCTGGTTGAGGATCTCACTGGCATGGTCAATTTGCCATTAGTCGTGCAACGCACGCAGGTGTCTATTCTCCTCGCTCAGTCCGAGCAAACGCGCACGAAAGCCAGTTTCCGTTCAAAATCGTCAATCAATCCGCTTGATCCGGATGAGTTTGTCGATGTCAACGAGCTGGCGCGGCGATTCGGTGGTGGCGGGCATGTCCATGCGGCTGGGGCAAAGTTCGATATGGATGTCGCTGAAGCTCGCAAGCTCATTCTCCAGGTTCTGGAGCAGCAATCAGCGTGAGGCCTCCAAAAAGGATTACTCCGCCCGCTCGCCCACCCTCAGCAAGCTGCGTGGTTCAATGGTGAAACCAAACTCGGCAAACGGGCCGATCAGTCGTGGACTGTCAAACGCACCTGCTTCGTGGCGTTCCGGGTTGACCTGCACGGCTGGAATCAGCGTGCCGCGAAGCACCAGGATCGTTGTCTCCGTCTGTTCACGCATTGCTTCGTAACGACGGGCCACGCTGCGCGGCAAGGTGAGATCAAACGGGTCCCCAAGCTCAGCGTGCGATTCTGGATCAATAGCCGTCAGACGAAGGTCGTATCCGGTGCGCGTCTGATGCTCACGGTCCACACGAACGTGCCACTGGATCGGAGAGCGATATTTCCTTGCTGCTGCGGCTTGCCAACGCGTCAATTGGCGCATGTAGAGGTTCCGTTCACGGCTGTCGGCACTGCCGATCTCCTGGTCGCCTAATGTCTCAGCGTAATCCTGTGAAAGGGCTCGCCGGAGTGCACGTGGGCTTGCAGAGGGCACTGATTCATCAATCGTGACTTCGGGTTCGTCGTCATCACGTTGTCGCTCTCCATGAGCAGCGGCCAGTGCACGCTCTAACTCTGCGATGCGTGATTGAGCTGCTTCAAGTTCCCGGACTTTCTCTTCAAGTTCGGCTCGAAGTCGTTGGTTCTCTCGACGCAATTCGTCAATATTCTGGGCGGCAGCGTGTGGAGCGATCAGGCCGAGTTGCATCACCGCAAAAATGAGCATAATCGGCAATCGGCAGGTCATGGAAGGGGTCATGGTAAACTCGCTTTCTTGTGAGACTCGCGGGCGCGGCGAATGATGATTCTCTTCCGGGCTGTGCAGGTCAGCCATATACAAATGGCCTTAAATCTGCGGCTGTCGCACTGAATTGACGACATTTTAGCTTTATGCGGTAATTTCCTTCGCTTGAAACAGTTTAATCATATCATCAGGACATTGCCGTCGTGTCCCTGCGCGCCGGGGCGTACCTGCAGGAGGTCATGCGTATGAACGAGATTCGCGCGTTACTGAAAATTGCTGCTCGTCGGCTGGAGGCGAGTATCATGCTCGCCAAGGCACATACCGTCGGCATTGTGCTGGCGGCTGTTGGCTTGAGTTTGATCATTGCAGACCGACTGCCTGCAACGCCATTTGTCCCATGGCAATGGGTGTTTCCCACCATGTTGGTCGTCGGTGGCATTGCAGCGTTCGCGATGTGGCTGCGATCTCGACCGAGCGAACACCACGTTGCACTCTTGGTCGATGAACGATTGGACCTTCGCGAAAAAATCTCGACCGCGCTGCACGTGGGCAACCGTGACGACGCATTCGCTCGCGCAGCGGTGGAAGATGCTGTGGCGGTGGCCACCGATCCAAAGAGCCACGAGCGTGCACGACGACGATTCAACGTGACGCCTCCGACGAATTGGTGGATCGCGCCGATGTTGATTGCAGTGGCGGTACTCATTTCCTTCATTGAGCCGATGGACGTCTTTGCACGCGAACAACCAGAGTCGCAGGAGGTGATTCAAGCCCGGCATGAAGTCAGCGAAACGCTTGATGCAGTCATGCGCGAGATTGAATCCCAGCCGCAATTGAGCGGTGAGTTGGCTGATCTTCTCGGTGACCTGGGTGATCTCAGCCCCGACCGAGACACGCTGAAGTCGCCTGATGACATACGCCGGGATGCCATCAAACGCGTGACTGATCTGAATGAACGTCTTGAGGAGATTGTCAGTGGCGAGCGTGGCAAAACAATGGATGCCATCGACCAAGCCATGAAACAGATGCGCGTCCCTGAAGACGGCCCGGCAAAGGAATTGGCGGAAGCTATGGCACAAGGAGACTTCCAGGCAGCGAGTGAGGCACTCAAAGAGCTCATTGAGAAGGTCGAAGCTGGTGAACTCACCGCCGAGCAGCAGGAGCAGCTTGTCGAGCAGCTCAAGGACCTCGCCAAGCAACTCGAAGATATGGCTCGTCAACAGCAGCAGCTTGAAGATGCACTGCGCAAAGCGGGCATGGATCCGCAGCTCGCGCAGAATCCCGAGGCGCTCAAGCAGGCAATCGAGAACAATCAGAATCTCAATGAACAGCAACGCCAGCAATTGCAGCAAGTGGCGCAGGCGCAGCAGGCATCGAGTGAAATGTGTCAAGGCCTTGGCGCTGCTGCAATGGCGCTCGCCCAGGCCCTTGAATCAGGGCAGATGGGTGATGCAGCAGGGCAGATGTCCGACCAACTCAGTGAGCTTGAGCAACTGCAGATGCTTCTGCAACAGGCCCAAGCCGCTGCGAGCATGTGCCAGGGGACGTGTCAGGGGTTGGGCCGTGGCCTTGGCTTGCAGGCGGCCATGCAACAATGGGGGCAGGGCATGGGCGCTGGTGGTGCGGGCGGGCCGAGGCCGACTGCACCATCACCAACGCGAACGCGCGAAGTCCGTGCCGAAGGACAGACCGGTGAAGGCGACATTATCGCTCGCATGCTCGTGGATGGTCCGCAGACCGTTGGTGAATCCCGCATTGTTCCAAGCCAGGTTCTCGCTGAAGTCGTCGAAGGGTTTGAAGAAGGCATTGATGAAGATCAATTGCCACGCAAGTATCATGAAGCACAGAAGCGATATTTCGGTGAATTGGAACGTCAGGTTCGTGAAGCAGAAGCGCAGACGCAGCAGGAAGAATGAAGCAACAGTCGATGTACCGTGTATGCGGCTTTGTCCGCTTTCTGGTCGTGGCGCTTCTCGCCACGGTGGTTTCTTTTGGGTGCGGGCGATCGGATCGGCCGGAAGTCGTGCTGTACGTCTCCGCCGATGAATACGTCGCGCGAGAAGTGGTGGCGGCGTTCGAGCAGGAAACCGGCATCCGTGTTCGCTTTGTTGGCGATACCGAGGCCAAGAAAACCACCGGCTTGGTCGAACGCCTGATGGCTGAAAAAGACAATCCTCAGGCAGATGTCTTCTGGTCTTCGGAAGTCTTCTTTACCATTGATTTGGCCAATGCAGACGTACTTGAACCGTATCACTCGGCGGCGACTTCAGATTGGCCGAGAACGTTTCGATGTCCCGAGGACCGTTGGTACGGTTTTGCCGCCCGAGGCAGAGTGATTGTGTATGCTCCCGATCGCGTTGATGAGAAGGACATCCCAAAAACGTGGATGGACCTCACCAATGACTACTACCATGGGCGCATCGTCATGGCAGACCCGCGCTTCGGCACGACGGGCGGACATCTTGGTGCAATGAAAGCGTATTGGGACCGTGCCTATCAGCCCGGTATTTTCGAAGCATTCGTGTTGGGCCTTGCTGCCAACGAAGTGCGCATGCTGACGAGCGGGAACGCCGGTGTGGTTCGAGCGGTGGCGGGCGGTGAAGCCGACCTGGGGATGACCGACACCGATGATGTCTGGGCAGCGCAGGCCCAGGGCATGATTGTAGAGATGGCGTTCCCACGACACAGCCGGGATGATATCGAAGGCTCTGGCACGCTTTTGATTCCCAATACTGTCGGTCGTGTTGCTGGTGGACCAAACCCGGACCACGCCACTGTCCTGATTGACTTCCTGCTGTCCGAACGCGTTGAGCGCATTCTGGCGGAAACAGTGTCCGGCAATGTGCCATTGCGTCCCGGGCTGGCATCGGAGTATGAACACCTCCAGGTTCCTGATCCGCTGCAGGTTGACTTTCATAGGGCCGCAGCCCTGCGCGTCGCGGCTGTTGAGGAAACGATGAACGCACTGCGGTAACGTCGGGCTTCACGATGCACGGAGTCAACACGCTGGCGATTGTGCGGAACCATCATGCGAGGTAGCGCGTGGTCTATGCCGGTCCTGGCCATGGCGCTCTGGTTGTGCGCGATTGGCTGGCCGATGGTTGCTGCAATTGAGACTGTGTCACGCCAGCACACAAGCGGAATCGAAATGCGCGGCTCTGGGGAACTGTTGCTGGTCAGCGGGGCATGGGGTATGGGCGCTGCGATCGGTGCGATGCTACTTGGATGGGGGCCTGGTCGTTGGCTTGGCTCGGCTCTTGCACGCAAAGGATTTGTCCCACTGGCAGCAGTAATGCTGGTGCCCATCTGCCTGCCGGCGTACGTCATCTTCTTTGCGTGGTGGCAGGCATGGCCGGCTGGTTCGTGGCTGTACCATTGGGCCGTGGCGAATCAGCAAGTACAGTTGGTTCGCCATTGCACGTTGCTCCTTGGTTTTCTCTGCTGGTCATGGCCGGTGGTGGCGCTGTGTGTGGCGGGATCTGTTGCGAGCACGCCCGCTCAGCGCTCTGAATTGCTCCGCCTCGATGGTGCGACTTGGTGGCGGCGCCTGGTTGATCGGTTTCGCTGCGATTGGCGTGGCCTGATCATCGGCGGGCTGATCGTCTTTCTTGCGACGTTCAACAACACAACGAGCTTTGACCTGGCGGAAGTCTTTACCTTTGGCAATGAGCTTCGTGCAATTGAAGCGCTTGGCGCGACCAACCGTGATGTCCTTGCCGCTGCACTTCCGGCAACGGGATTGACTATCTTGGGTGCAGCGGCAATCTGGGTGTTGCTCAGTTGGCGGCCGCATGATCTCGCGACACGAACTGTTGCTGCAGCACCGCTGACAAAGGTTGCGACAATCGCACTCTGGTTCGTTTCCGTCGCGTTTCCGCTGGCACTGTTAGCGAGAAATGTTCGTACAGGTGCTGGCGGAAGAACATTCGGGGAACAGGTGCGCGAGTTCAACTTGTTTTATCTACAGGGACTGATGAACACGATCGGTGTGGCGTTGGCGTGCGCATCGCTGTCGGTGCTCGTGGCAATCGGCTTGGCATGGATGTGGCAGGATCGGCGTGGGTGGGTGCGCTGTATCGCGCATGTGCAAGCCGTGGGATGGATCGTCGCTGCTGCGCTGCCCGGCACCATGCTCGGGGTGGCGATGCGGGCAGCGTACAATCGTGGTCAGCTAGCCGAACTGGTGTACAACCAGCCGGCGGTGCTTGTGTTCGGTCACCTTGCGAGCTTTGCGTTTCTCGGTGCACTGCTTGGCCGGTGGGTCGCCATGCGTGAGCCGCAGTCGCTGCAGGACCTTCGCAGTATTGATGGAGCAGATCGGCTCATCGGGATCATGCGGACCACATGGCCGCGACTTCTTGCAGCTGGAGGCGCAACATTTGCGATCGTCTTCGTGTTATCACTCAGCGAGATTCCAGTAACAGCAGCAGTCAGGCCAGCCGGATTTGATGCCATTACCTCGAGCATTCTCAACGACATGCACTTTCAGCGACCACAGACGGTGATGATTGCGACCGGCATTTTCCTCTCGCTCGCAACCATTGCTGCGATCATCACTGCGCTGGTTTGGGCCATGGTGGGCCGCATGAACATACGCGAAGGCACGCGCGGTGTGATGACATTTGGTCTTGTGAGTGTGATCGTCGTGACAATATTCGGCTGTGGCGGAATTGATCCTGAAAATGCGCCGCCGCTGCGAAGTGAATATATATTCGGATCGCCTGGACGCGGTTTGGGGCAGTTCAGCTATCCGCGAGCGTTAGCGCTGGATTACGAACACGAGTTTCTGTACGTCGTTGACATGTCCGCACGCATTCAACGCTTTGATCTGCAAGGCAACCCCCAGTTTGCCTGGCAGATGCCCGAATGGGAACTCGGCAAACCTACGGGCATCACGGTGGATGACAACGGCATCGTCTATCTTGCCGACACGCATTACTTTCGTGTGATGGCGTTTGATTCGGAGGGGCATGAAGTGCTGCGTTTCGGCCGGTTCGGCCAGGGACCGGGTGAGTTCATGTATACCACTGGCGTCGCAATCGGACCGGAAGGCCGCATTTACGTCTCCGAATCAGGTGGCAACGATCGTGTGCAGGTGTTTGATGCGCAAGGCAACTACCTGTTTCATTTCGGCAGCTTCGGAGCAGGACGCAATCAGTTCAACCGACCGCAGTCGCTGGCATTCAGCCATGACCTCAGCGAGTTGTACATTGTCGATGCGTGCAACCATCGCATAGTCGTGACTGATCCTGAAGGCCACGTCCTGCGGCTGCTCGGCCAGGCGGGTGTGGGAGCGGGGGAGTTTTCCTATCCATATGACGTGGCGGTCCTGCCTGATGGGACGCTGATGGTGTGTGAGTTTCACAATTGTCGAATCCAGCATCTTACACCTAAAGGCAAACCGCTCAGGGTGTACGGCCGTGTTGGGCGTGCAAAGGGCGAACTGCAGTATCCATGGGGCGTGGCAGGACATGCCCGCCACGTTTACGTGCTTGATTCGGGCAACAACCGCGTGCAAGTGATCCGCACGCCCTAGTAGCACAATGTGTTATCAACAGACCGAGTGATCGTTTTGGTAGATTGCATCGTTACAATGCATACGCAGTGCTCCGGCTGAGGGGTCTCACCCGGAGATGCGCTGCAGGGAGCATTCATGTTCGTGGACTTTCCACTTCAATTCGAGCATCCTGCATGGCTTGCTTTGCTGCTGCTCATTCTCCCGGTCTACCTCATCGCACGGCGGAGTATCGGTGCAGTCTCGCGCACCAAGGCGACGCTCACGTTCGCGCTGCGCGTCATCGTGATTCTGCTGCTCACTACGGCCCTGTCTAACCCGACGTGGGAACGAACTGGTGAAGGTCTGACAGTCACAATTGTGCTGGACCGCAGTTACTCCATTCCATTGCCGCTCATGGAAAGTTCACTGAACTTTCTGCGCGATGCAGCAGCAGAGCGGACGAACGATGCTGACCGCGTTTCCTCAATCACGCTCGGTAAGGACGCTCAGATTACCGCCACGCCGGATCGGTTTTCCATCGTCAACACCGGCCTGGATGAGCCGGATCGCACTGCTACGAATCTCGCAGCGGGAATACGCCTGGCCATGGCCATCATGCCTGACGATACGGCGAACCGCATCGTGCTTGCGTCCGATGGCAACGAGACCGTAGATTCGGTGCTGGCTGCAGCCGAAATGGCGCGGGCCAACAATGTGCCGATTGATGTGCTGGTACTGGAATATGAACACGCCAACGAAGTGATCTTCGAGCGAATCGCTGCACCGGCGCGGGCGAGGTTGGGTCAGTCGATCAATCTCCGAATGGTGCTTCGCAGTCAAAGCGAAGCCCGCGGCACTGTTCATCTGCGCATGAACGGCGAGCCGTTGGATCTTGATCCATCGTCGCCGAGCACCGGGCTGGCAGTCGAGTTGGATCCGGGCGTGCACGTGATTCCCGTGACCTTGCGCCTTGACGATCCAGGGCCATCGCAATTTGAAGCGGTCTTTGATCCTGCCACGCCCGATGATGACACAATCCATCAGAACAACCGAGCATTGGCGGTGACGTTCGTGAGCGGCGAAGGACGCGTGCTTGTACTGGATGAGGGTACAACGGAGTCGGAACTGTTGGTGCGTGCACTAACCACCGCGGATATCGCGGTGGATCGTCGTACGCCGGAAGCGCTCGCTGGTGGATTGGTGTTTCTCAGCGGCTACGACGCTGTGGTGCTGGCCAACATACCGCGATGGTCAGTGGACGATTCGCAGGATCGCATGCTCTACGCGTATGTGCATGACCTTGGCGGTGGCCTGGTGATGCTCGGGGGGCCGCAATCATTCGGTGCCGGTGGCTGGATCGAATCCCGTACCGCCGATGCGCTGCCTGTGCGAATGGACCCGCCGCAAACGCGGCAGATGCCGCGCGGTGCGTTGGCGCTGATCATGCACTCCTGTGAAATGCCGCAGGGCAATTACTGGAGCCAGGAGGTGGCCCGCGCAGCCATCAATGCGTTGTCACGAATGGACTACGTTGGCATTGTCGAGTGGAACTGGGCTGTGCGCGAGAACTCCGGCGCAACCTGGGCGTTCCCGATGCAACTGGCCGGCGACAAACAGGCCGCGTTGGCGGCCACGCGGCAGTTGGTTGTGGGTGACACCAAAGACTTCGGTCCGCTGATGCAGCTTGCCTACAACGGCCTGACTGGCGTCAATGCAGGTCAACGCCATGCCATCATCATCAGCGACGGCGACCCGTCTCCGCCATCGGCAGCACTGCTCCAGGACTACATCGATGCAAAAATCACCGTCACTACGGTGATGGTGATCGGTCACGGCAATGCACTGGATCGGGCCCGTATGCAGATGATCGCCAACCAAACCGGCGGGCGGTTTTATCACGTGCTCAATCCCACACAGTTGCCTCAGATTTTTATCAAGGAATCGCAACTTGTGTCGCGATCGCTGATTCAGGAAGGCGAGTACCAGCCGCAGGTCGTCAGTCTTCTGCCGGGGCCGACGGATGGATTTGCCGCCGTACCGGGGATCAACGGATATGTACTCACAGCCATGCGTGAAGGATTGACGCAAACACCCATCGTTCATCGCACAACCGAAGGTGATGATCCGATCTATGCTCATTGGAATTACGGCTTGGGGCGTTCGATTGCATACACCTCCGATCTCATCGGCCGGTGGGGTAGTCAATGGGCGTCGTGGGACCATTTTCAGGCGTTTTGGGCGCAGTCTGTTCGCTGGGCCATGCGACCAAGTGCGCCCACCAACATGTCAGTCAACACTCGTACCGACGGTGATGAGACCATTGTTGAAATCGAAGCCATGGATCAGGATGCAGCGTTCCTCAACTTTCTGGAAACCCGTGCAGTAGTTCTGCGTCCGGACAACACGGCTGATCCCTTGCCATTGCAGCAGGTCGGTCCGGGCCGATATCGCGGCACTTTTCGCACCGAGGAAGCAGGCGCGTATCTTGTCAATGTGAACTACAAGACGCCTGGTGCCGATGATGCCAAAGGACAAGGAAATCTGCAGGCAGCGGTAACTGTGCCGTATTCGCGCGAGTTTCGCGATGTCACTCACAACGCAGCGTTGATGCGGCAACTCGCTGAGATGACCGGCGGCCGGGTGCTCAGCGGGACCGACCCCTCGATGGTTGATCTGTTTTACCGTGGAGACTTGATCGTCCCGCGCAGCGCCAAGCACATCTGGGATCTGCTGGCCATCATCGCAGCCGGCCTGTTCCTGCTTGATGTGGCTGCGCGTCGGCTGGCCGTGGACTCCAAATGGATGCGTGCAACATTTGGATGGGCGGTCGGCAAGCGGGGCGAATCGCGCGGGGAGACTGTTTCGGCATGGAAGCGGGCACGCGAGCAAGTGGCTCATCGCAAGGAGGGGGTGTCGCAGCAAGACATGCGCGAGCGACGATCGACACGATTCGAGGCGGATGAGGCCGACGCCCAGCATGCGATTGATGTCAGTGGTGAAGGTCCCGCAGAGAAGAAGACTGCATCAGACTCATCCACACCCACACCGAAGCCGGCGCAATCTGATGACAAGGATGATGGTGATTACACATCGCGGCTGCTTGCCGCCAAACGGCGTGCTCGCAAGCCGGGTGAGGAGCAATCATGACGGTGCACGCCTCATCTGGAGTGGACCGCGTGGCCAATCTTCCGGCACTTGATCTGGCATTTGACGATGTGCAGGCCGTCCGCCGGGCATGTGGCGAGTTTTGCGAGGTGTATCAGCAACTTCGCGACGAGGTTGGCAAGGTGATTGTTGGTCAGGAGGAGATCGTTGAACAGACGTTGATCGCGTTATTTGCCAATGGCCACGTGCTGTTGGAAGGTGTGCCTGGCCTAGGGAAGACGCTGCTCGTCAGCACGCTCGGCAAAGCGTTGACACTGCCATTTGCACGAATCCAGTTCACGCCCGACCTCATGCCGGCGGATATATGCGGAACGAGCATCGTGCTCGAGAACCCGAACACCGGCGTGCGTGAATTCTCGTTTAAGCCGGGTCCAATCTTTCATCAACTGATTCTCGCCGACGAAATCAACCGCGCTACACCGAAGAGTCAGTCGGCATTGTTGGAGGCGATGCAGGAGCGGTCGGTGACGATTGCTGGCCAGACGCGGACACTCGCGTTGCCGTTTTTCGTGATGGCGACGCAGAACCCGGTTGAGCAGGAGGGCACGTATCCGCTGCCCGAGGCCCAGCTTGACCGTTTCCTGTTCAAGATCGTTGTGCCCTATGCGAACCGGGAGGAGATGTTTACCATCCTCAGCCGCACGACGCGAAACGAAGTCGCGGCTGTGTCTCCGATGATCGACGGTTCTTACATCATGGCCGCGCAGCAACTTGCACGGCGCATTGTCGTAGCACCGCATGTGCAGGACTATGTCGTGCGGTTGATCCTCGCGACGCATCCCGGCAGTGCCCACGCTAGCGAAGCAATCAGCAAGTACATCCACCTCGGTGTGAGTCCGCGGGGAGCGCAAGCCTTGATTTCCGCAGCGAAAATCAAGGCGCTGATCGACGGCCGATATGCTGTGAGCTTTCGTGATCTTCATGACATTGCCTTCGCTGCGTTGCGTCATCGCATTGCATTGAGCTTTGAGGCAGAATCAGATGGCGTGACCGGTGATGATGTCATCCAGCGATTGATCGACTTCGTCCCGCGTGAATATCCGTCAACGAACAGCACCGATGGACAATGGGGCAAGGAATGATCCACACCATGGTTCGCAAACTTCTGAAAACGTCCTAGCATGTGCACGTCGACTTCTTGAATACTCTGAATCTCTGACCGTTCATATGGCATCCTTCGGCACAACAACCACACCCAAACCCAAGCGAGTCGATGAATTGATCGACAGCAAACTGATGGCCAAGCTCGATCAGGTGGATGTCATGTCGCGCAAGATTTTTTCCGGCAAGCTTCAGGGCGAACGGCGCAGCAAGAAACGCGGCATGAGTGTTGAGTTCGCGGATTACCGTCATTACGTCCACGGTGATGATCTGCGATTCGTGGATTGGAACATTTATGCACGGCTGGACAAGCTGTTCATCAAGATGTTCCTCGAAGAAGAAGATCTCTCGCTCATCATCGCTCTGGACACCAGTTCGTCCATGGACTGGGGCAACCCGAATAAACTCGTGTTCTGCCAGAGACTGGCGATGGCGCTTGGGTACATCGGGCTGGTCAATCACAATCGCGTTTCACTGTACGCCTTCAGCGATGGCGGCCTGCGCCCATTGCCCAACCTTCGCGGCATGCGGCGAACGCAGGAAATGGGCTCGTGGCTGCTCAATCAGCAAACCGGTGGTGCAAGCAATTTTGATGACGCCATGCGCGGTATCGCGCTGACTCGTCAGGGCAAGGGCGTGATGGTGGTGCTGTCGGACTTTCTCTATAAGGAGGGGTATGAGAAGGGGTTGCGTTATCTCTCCGGCGGCGGATATGACACCTTCTGCATGCAGGTACTTGCGCCTGAGGAGATTGACCCCGGCAAGGCGGGCCTCTCTGGTGACTTGCGGCTGACGGACATTGAAGACGATGACGTTGCGGAAGTGACCGTCAGTGCCGGACTCTTACGTCGCTACAAAGAGAATCTTGATGCGTATTGTGGGAAGCTACGCGAGTTTTGCGTCCGTCGCGGCATGATGCATCTGACGATCGACACCGCGACCGACCTCAACGTGTTGCTCTTGGACTACCTGCGCAAACGGGGCTTGCTCCGATGACGTGGGTGTCGCCGCTGACGGGGCTGATCCTTGCCGCCGCGGTGATCCCGCCGTTGATCCTTCTGTATTTCCTCAAGCTACGAAGGCGCACACAGCCAATCGCATGCACATTGCTCTGGAAGAAATCGATTGAAGATCTCCAGGCCAATGCGCCGTTTCAGAAGTTGCGCCGCAACATCCTCTTGCTGCTGCAACTGTTGGCGTTGATCCTCCTCATACTCTCAGTGATGCAGCCACAGGTGCAGGCCGGGCAGCAGACAGGCGGCAAGACGGTCATCATTATTGATAACTCCGCCTCCATGAGCGCCACGGACGGGCCGGACGGTATGACGCGGTTGGAACAGGCCAAGCAGCTTGCCAAGCAGCGTGTTGAAGCGATGTATCGAGGCGGCTTGTTCTCCAGATCGCCGGGTGAAACGATGGTGATTGCCTTTTCTGATCGCGCGGAGATTTACAGCCGCTTCTCCAGTGCGCGACAACAACTTCTCGCGGCGATCGACCGCATCCAACCCACGCATGGCGAAACACGCATTGCTGAAGCGCTCCAATTGTCGAGGGCGTACACCACTAACGTCGTGGACATCATGGGCGAGGCACGGCCGACCGGGGAACCGGCACACATTGAACTCTTCAGCGACGGCAACATCACCGATCTTGACGATCAGGTGCTGCGACCGGGTGAATCCATGACGTTTCACGCCCTCGGCACGGATGATGCTGACAACGTCGCCATCAATGCCATTTCTGTCGAACGGCCGTTTGACCGACCGACTGCGGTGGCGGTGTTCGTGTCGTTGCTCAATTTCAATCAGCGAGAAGTGCGATGCGATGTGCAACTTTCTGTTGATGGCACGGCACGCGGCATTCGGGAAGTACAGATTCAGCCGGCACGCCTCGATCCCGCTACCGGTGAACTGTTGCCCGGACGAAACAATGTCGCATTCGCTCCGTTTGAACAACCGCGCGGCGCGGTGATCGAAGTTGCCAACCTGCGGCAGGATGCTCTGATGGCAGACAACGTCGCGCAACTGGTTGTCCCGCCGCCGAGGCAACTCAATGTTGCATTGGTGCGATCGAATTATCGCATCCTCGAAGCTGCATTGGATCCAGAAGGTATGCGATTGCAA
The DNA here is from genome assembly GCA_003562195.1 of Phycisphaeraceae bacterium. Classification (GTDB taxonomy): domain Bacteria; phylum Planctomycetota; class Phycisphaerae; order Phycisphaerales; family SM1A02; genus PWVT01. The sequence goes on from PWVT01000195.1 coordinate 26,301, forward strand.
CGGTTGGATGTGATCACACTGGAGCGTTTTGAGGAGTTAGCAGCAGAGAACGCGCTCGACCAGTATGACGTTGTTGTGTTTGACAACCGCGCTCCGACCTCGCTACCGCCTGGACGGTATCTCTCCTTTGGTGCGACTCCGCCCGTTGAAGGTCTCAATGAATACGGTCAAGGTGGCACGCAATTGATTCTGACGACAAGGCATGAACATCCGGTCATGCAGAATGTCATGCTGGATGATCTTCGCATTGCGGAAATGACGTTGCTGCAACCGGGTGATGATGTGCAGGTGCTGGTCGAAGCGACTGGTGGGCCGGCAATGATTGCTGTTTCTCGCGGCTCATTCCACCTGATTCACGTGACCTTCGATCCGCTCGCAAGCAGTTGGCCATTCAAGCGAAGCTTCATCAATTTCATCTACAACGCCATCGAGCATCTGGGTCACATCGGCGAGGCAGTTACAAGTGAAGGGCTGCGGCCCGGTGAGGTCCTGACCGCACGACTGCCCGCTTCGGCGCAGGACATCGAATTGCTCACACCGGATGGCACAACCCATCGCCTCACACCAGCCGATCCTTCACAGTTGAGCTGGGGACCGCTTCGCCTGTCCGGTCCGCACCTGCTTCGTTGGACCGAGCCGGGTGTGACCGGCTCACGTCGCCAATCGCGTGCGTATGCAGTCAACCTGCTCAGCGAGACAGAAGGAAATCTCGCTGTGGCGGAGAGCATTGACATCGGGCAGGATTCGGTGACAGGTACGCGTGCTGACGCCTCCACACACACGCCCTTGTGGCCGTGGGCCATTGCCTTGTGCCTGGGGCTGTTGATGGTGGAATGGTGGGTGTACCACCGCAAAGCGTATTTTTGAATCATTCCAAAAAACTGCCGGATCTCGTAGAATGGGTCCCATTCCGGTACTATTATGCGTCGTGTGCTCCGAGCGGTGCGGTGCCAAGCGACTGAAACCCTCAAATTGGATGATTTTCGCCGGTGTTTTCCCTGACGCGTAAGACTGACTACGCCCTCGTCGCATTGACTGCGATGGTCCATGAGCGTCATCTGGTCAGTGCGCGGGGCTTGGCAGATCGGCTGAACCTGCCGCTGCCGGTGCTTCGAAACATCCTGAAGCATCTCACGCAAGTCGGCCTGATCAACTCCACGCGAGGGCAGCAGGGGGGCTACCAACTGGCCCGTACAGCGGAGGAAATCTCCCTCGTTGACCTGATCGAAGCGATGGAAGGACCGCTGCGATTGACGATGTGCTGCCGCCCATCGGGCGACCCTGATCGCGACAAGTGCGATCTGGAAGGGTCATGCATGATCAAGCGACCGGTGCAGCGCGTGCACGCACTGATGCAGCAGTTTCTCAGCCGCATCAGTCTGGCCCAACTCGCACACGACGAGGTGCCTCGGGAGGTGCAGGTGCTTGTCGGGGGCGATGTGTGCCAGTGCCAGTCTCATACGAACGGATCTACCACGACGAAAGACTAATCGAACTCTTGTGAATTTCGCCTTATGACTACAGCAACAGAACAAACCATCAACGAATTCACTGGCAAGGGCTACAAGCACGGATTCGTTACCGAGATTGAGTCCGACTCGCTCCCACCCGGATTGAACGAAGACGTCATCCGCTTCATCTCCGAAAAGAAGAAGGAGCCGGACTGGATGCTCGAGTGGCGTCTGAAGGCCTATCGCGACTGGCTGGAAATGGAAATGCCCGACTGGCAGAATGTGAACTTTCACCCCATCGATTTCCAGAAGATCATCTACTACTCAGCTCCGAAGAAGAAGCCCCAACTCGACAGTCTTGATGAGGTCGATCCGGAACTGCTGCGCACCTACGAAAAGCTCGGCATCCCGCTGGAAGAACAAAAGATGCTCACGGGCGTTGCTGTCGATGCGGTCTTTGACAGCGTATCGGTTGCGACCACGTTCAAGGAAAAGCTTGCCGAAGCGGGCGTGATCTTCTGCCCCATGTCTGAAGCGCTGCAGAAGCACCCTGACCTCGTCAAGAAGTACATCGGCAGCGTCGTCCCGACCAATGACAACTATTTCGCAGCATTGAACTCGGCTGTGTTCTCCGATGGCTCGTTCGTGTACATCCCCAAGGGCGTGACGTGCCCGATGGAACTGTCCACGTACTTCCGCATCAACGCGATGAACACCGGCCAGTTTGAGCGCACGCTCATCATTGCAGCGGAAGGCGCATCGGTCAGTTACCTTGAGGGCTGCACCGCCCCGATGCGTGATGAAAACCAGCTTCACGCAGCAGTCGTGGAACTCGTCGCGCTCGACGATGCGCACATCAAGTATTCCACCATCCAGAACTGGTATCCCGGCGATGAGAACGGCAAGGGCGGCATCTACAACTTCGTCACCAAGCGTGGCGATTGCCGCGGCGATCGTTCGCACATCTCCTGGACGCAGGTTGAAACCGGTTCTGCCGTCACTTGGAAGTACCCAAGCTGCGTACTCAAGGGCGATGACTCCATCGGCGAGTTCTACAGCGTCGCGCTGACCAACAACCGACAGCAGGCCGACACCGGCACGAAGATGATTCACATCGGCAAGAACACGCGGAGCTACATCGTCTCCAAGGGCATCTCTGCCGGGTTCTCAGACAACACCTATCGCGGCCAGGTGAAGGTGCTCAAGAACGCATCCAACGCTCGCAACTACACCCAGTGCGATTCACTGCTGATGGGCGACAAGTGCGGCGCGCATACCTTCCCTTACATCGAGGTCGGCAACTCCACCAGCCAGGTCGAGCACGAAGCCACGACCTCGAAGATCGGCGAAGATCAAATCTTCTACTGCACGCAGCGCGGTATCTCCGAAGAGGATGCCGTCTCACTCATCGTCAACGGCTTCTGCAAGGAAGTGCTCAAAGAACTGCCTATGGAGTTCGCTGTTGAAGCTGACAAGCTCCTGGCGATCTCGCTTGAAGGCAGCGTGGGCTAAGCCGCACGTGGCGATATTCGAAATAACACTGACAACTGCAAACTGACGACAGACCAATGACCACACCACTCATCGAAATCAAGAACCTGCACGCAAACATCGACGGCCAGGAAATCCTCCGCGGCCTTGATCTCACCATCAATCCCGGCGAAGTGCATTCGATCATGGGGCCAAATGGCTCTGGCAAGAGCACGCTCGCTCAAGTGCTCGCCGGCCGTGATGCATTTGAAGTCACCGAGGGCGAGATCATCTACGAAGGCAAGGATCTGCTCGACATGGACCCGGATGAACGCGCCTGCGAAGGCGTCTTTCTGGCGTTCCAGTACCCCGTTGAGATTCCCGGCGTGCGCACCACGCAGTTTCTCAAGGCCGCGATCAACGCCGTGCGCAAGCATCGCGGCGAAGATGAGATCGACGCTCTTGACGCGGTCAAGCTCTTCCGCGAAAAGATGAAGCTCGTTGACATGGATGAATCGCTGCTCAAGCGTGCGGTCAACGAGGGCTTCTCCGGCGGTGAGAAGAAGCGCCATGAAATCTTCCAGATGGCGGTCCTCGAGCCGAAGCTCTGCATCCTTGATGAAACCGACTCCGGCCTGGATATCGACGCGCTGCGCATCGTTGCGGACGGCGTGAACGCCATGCGGTCGAAAGACCGTTCGTTCCTGCTCATCACCCACTATCAGCGTCTACTCGATTACATTGTCCCCGATTTCGTTCACGTGCTGGTCAACGGCCGCATCGTGCAGTCTGGCGACAAGGGACTCGCCCTGGAACTCGAGAAGAAGGGCTATAGCTGGGTCGAGAAGGAACCGGCTGCCGCCACGGCGTAAGTGAACGATGCGCTCGATTTGAACAGCAACACCAATACACCCATGACCCAAGCAACAGACCAACGAATGATCCGACTCTCCGACGAAGCTGCGCTTCAGCTGACGCTCAACGGCACCGCTACCGAGTGGCTGCGCGCCATTTGTGAGCAGGGTGCTGCCAAGTTCGCCGAACTTGGACTACCCAGCCGTCGGCATGAAGAATGGCGGCTGACGAGCATCAAGCAGATCGCTGAAACGGACTTTTCCTTCAGCGATGAACTGCCCGCGCTTTCGCCCAAGGACGTTGCGCGATTTGATATCCCCGGCATGGCCGCCTCGCGGCTGGTGTTCATCAATGGCCGCTACGCGCCGGATCACTCCTCACTGCAATCGCTGCCCGCAGGCGTCACTGTGCTGCCGTTGATGGAAGCGGTCAGTTCGCATGGCGATCTCGTGCAGCAGCATCTCGCCAAGCACGCGGACATGACCGATGAGGCGTTCACCGCGCTGAACACCGCCATGCTCGGCGATGGCGTGTTCGTGCATGTGCCCGATGGCATGACGGTTGAGCAACCGATTCACGTCGTGAACATCACCACTTGCGCGGGTGAGCCGCTCATGACCAACCCGCGCAACCTGATCGTCGCTGGGGACAAGGCCAAGGTCACCGTCATTGAAGATTACGTCTGCCCCGACGATGATGTGTACTTCACCAACGCCGTCACCGAAGTCGTGGTCGGCAAGGAAGCGAACGTCACGCACTACCTGCTCGAACGCGAAAGCCGCAAGGCGTTCAATATCGCGACGCTGAACATCCATCAGAGTGAATCGAGCAACTTCACTTCGCATTCGGTCATGCTTGGCGGCGCGAGCGTGCGCAACAACATCGTTCCAGTTCTCGATGGCGAACACTGCTTCAGTACGCTCAACGGTCTGTACCTCACCAGTGACAAGCAGCACGTGGACAACCACATGCGCGTCTTTCACAACATGCCCAATTGCGACAGCCGCCAGTACTATCGTGGCGTGTTGGATGACAAGTCCACGGCTGTATTTAGCGGCCGCATCATCGTCGCCCGCGATGCCCAGAAGACCGATGCCGTGCAGTCCAACGCCAATCTGCTGTTGACGGACACCGCCCGCGCCAACACACATCCGCAGCTTGAGATTTACGCTGATGACGTGAAGTGCACACACGGCGCGACGATCGGCGAGCTGGATGACAACGCGATCTTCTATCTGCGAGCTCGCGGTATCAGCGAGGCCGCTGCACGCGGCATGCTCATTCATGCCTTCGCGGCGGAGAGTCTCGAACGCATGGACATTGAGCCAATTGTGGAACTGCTCGAAGCTGAACTCTACAAGAGACTGCCTGAAGGCAAGATGGTGCAGGCCACATTATGACACTTGCGGCCTCCAACACGGCCGCTTTCGACGTGCAGCAGGTTCGAGCGCAGTTCCCCGCGCTGCAGCAGAACGTCCACGGCCAGCCGCTGGTGTATCTTGACAGCGCTGCCACGACGCAAAAGCCGCGCTGCGTGCTCGATGCGTTGATGCACTACTACGAGCACGATAACGCGAACGTGCACCGCGGCACGCATGAGCTTGCGAATCGTGCGACCACGGCGTACGAAGGTGCCCGCAATCTTGTTCGCAGCCACCTCAATGCAGGCGATGCGCGAGAGGTCGTGTTCACGCGCGGCACGACGGAGTCAATCAATCTCGTCGCGCAGTCCTACGGCCGAGCCAATCTTAAGCCCGGCGATGAAGTGATCGTCTCCATCATGGAGCATCACTCCAATATCGTGCCCTGGCAATTGGTGTGCGAGCAAACAGGCGCTGTGCTGAAGGTCATTCCGATCAACGATGCCGGAGACCTGCAACTTGATGCGTACGCAGGTCTGCTCAACGAACGCACGAAGATTGTCGCAGTGACGCACGTGTCCAACGTGTTGGGCACAATCAATCCCATCAAAGACATGGCTGACATGGCGCATCGGGTCGGGGCGGTTATTGTCG
>PWVT01000216.1 GCA_003562195.1 Phycisphaeraceae bacterium
GATCAGCCATGGTTCGAGTATTGGTCGAACCATCACGAACGGCATTTTGCGGGCCAAGCAATTCGTCGAATCTGGGGTCAATGATGCAATTGTGTCGAGACTCTCAGCGACGGAAGAAGCGATGGCATGAGTAGTGCGGCGTTTGGTGTAAAGATTGTCGGAGCTGGCTCAGCCGTTCCTGATCGTGTGCTCACCAATGCTGATCTTGAGAAGATTCTTGACACTTCAAATGACTGGATCGTCCAGCGAACCGGGATCCACGAACGGCGAGTGGTCGATCAGAATATCGAAGGTACGTTCACGTTGGCTCGTGACGCGTTGCGACGGGCGTTGGACGATGCCAAGGTGCAGCCGTCGGAGTTAGACTTGGTCATTAATGCTTCGGTGACCGCGGAAATGCGATGCCCTTCCAATGCCTGCCGCATTGCGAGTGATCTCGGAGCCGTGCCAGCCGGCGCGTTTGATCTCGTCGCCGCGTGTAGTGGCTTTGTCTATGCACTCAATGTCGCGGACTCGCTGATTCGAAGTGGCCGGCATCGGACGGTCGGCGTCATTGGCTGCGATGCCATGTCCACTGCGGTCGATTATGAAGACCGTTCTGTCTCAATTCTATTTGGGGATGCTGCCGGCTCGGTCATCCTTCAGCGTGACGATGAGCGGCCTGGAGCCGGGTGCATCTATCAGACAATGAACGCTGATGGCTCGACGTGGGAGTCGCTGTACATGCCAGAGCGGGGTCACGAGATTCCCGAATGGGACTCCGCAAATCCCATCAAGATCGGATGCCTGCGGATGAATGGCCGTGAGGTTTATCGGTTTGCCGTTACGAAATTCCGCGAGGTAATTGAGGACGCCCTCACGAAAACGGGTCTTACTGTTGACGATGTCAGTCAATTCGTATGCCATCAATCGAATATTCGAATCATCAATGCAGCGATGGAAAAGCTTGGATTACCCGAAGAGAAGGTGCATATCAACATCGACCGCTTCGGAAACAGCTCAGCCGGCTCTGTTGGCCTGTGCTTTGACCAGCTCTGGCAAGCCGACAAGATTCGTCCTGGTGATGCGGTCGTATTCGTAGCATTCGGCGGTGGCTTGACTTGGGCGAGTAGCGTTTGGCGCGTGTAATGTTTGCCGGGGTAAATGGCCGACACCACAAGGCACCATGAACACACATTCAGCATCTGTTATTCTCTGTCCAGGCCAAGGCGCACAAGCCGTAGGCATGGGCAAAGCGTGGTACGAGATGAGCGACGCTGCCCGTGCGACGTTCGACGAGGCCGATGCAGTCCTTGCGAATTCGCTCGGCGGGAAACTCAGCGACCTGTGTTTTAACGGCCCGGCTGAGCGATTGAACATGACCGATGTCAGTCAGCCGGCAATTTATGTTTGCTCGATTGCGTGTTTCCGGGGTGTGCAGGAGCGTGACGAATCTCTGCAATGTAGTGCCGCAGCCGGGCTGTCACTCGGGGAGTACTCCGCGTTGCATCTGGCTGGCGCGTTTGAGTTTGCCGAGGGTCTGCGGCTTGTCGCTCTCCGCGGGCGGTGCATGCAGGATGCTGCTGAAACATCCCATGGGTCTATGGTGGCCTTGATCGGGGCCGACGAAGACCAGGCCATGCAGGTTTGCCGACAGGCCGCCGAGTCGGATGTGCTGGTTCCGGCGAATTTCAACGCGCCAGGACAGATTGTCCTTTCAGGCCATGCCAGTGCTTGTGATCGAGCAGTGGAAGCCGCCAGTGCATTGGGGCTCCGCGCAGCGGCATTATCGGTGGCAGGAGCATTTCACTCGCCACTGATGCAAGCAGCAGCCGATCAAATGGCCGAGGCATTGGCAAAAGCCAACTTAAGGCGGATGCAAGTGCCGGTATGGTCCAATGTGACTGCCAGGCCCCATGAGCCGGGAAACATGGAACTTCTCCGGCAGCGACTCGTCGAACAGATTGTCAAACCCGTAAAATGGTCTCAATCGTGCGAAGACCTTGTCCAGACGGATCAGTTCGGCTATGAATGTACATATCGAGAATTGGCTCCAGGATCGGTTCTTCGAGGGCTTATGCGTCGGATCGATCGAGATAGAAAGGTGATCAGCCATGACCAACCAGAATAATAATCGCGTGAGTCGGCCAACAGGGATCCTTGCCGGTGTTTCACTGCTCGGCTCCATCGCTATCGGCGTTTCGTTGGCTGGCTGCGGCTCCGAGCCGGAAGAAACTGCCGTTGCGCCGCCAAGTTATACCCCGCCACCAGCCGTCGATACGACTCCTGCGGTGAGGTCAGTTGCCGAACTGAAAGAAGAGCTTCGCATCGACGAGCGTGTGTATCTCTCAGAAGATCAGGCCCCGGACACAACCGAGGCCCGAATCGCGGTACTTGAGTTTTTCGATGCGTTCGCTCGTGGCGATGCTGATGCCGTCCGCCCAATGCTTTCACCTCTGGATCGCCGTGAACTTGATGCCATGGTTGAGTCCGGCCAGTGGAAAGCCACGACCAAGGCGATCACCAGCATCGACATCCAGACCGGGCCTGCGCAGGGCAGCATGTCGATGACCGATGGTGGTGATTTCGATCTGTCGCAGATGCTCAGCAAGGGTCGCAATGAAATGCGCCGACAGATCGAATCCGGCGAATTTCGAAAAGCCGCGAAGGAAAGTGGCATGATTCCTGAATCACAGATCGAAGAACTCGAACGCATGGTGGAATCACCAGAGTTTGATGAGATTCTCCGCGAAGCTGAGCAAGCATTGGCCGCGACAGCCAGCACCGTATCTTCCGAAATATTCTCC
>PWVT01000108.1 GCA_003562195.1 Phycisphaeraceae bacterium
CTCAAGGGCAAAATCGTCGGTTTTGCAGGCGATGATGTCGTCATTGAAGTCGGCCTCAAGTCAGAAGGCCTCGTACACAAATCAGAATTCGACGACTTCGACGATCTGCAGATGGGCGATGAAATCGAAGTCCTGCTGGACGAACTGGAAGACTCCAGCGGCATCATCCAGCTCTCCAAGCGCAAAGCAGACCGCATCCGCGGCTGGGAGCGCGTGCTGGAGGTCAACAACGAAGGCGACGTCGTCGAAGGCAAAGTCATGCGGAAGATCAAGGGCGGCCTGCTTGTCGACATCGGCGTGCCGGTCTTCCTGCCCGCCTCGCAGGTGGATATCCGCCGGCCGGGCGACATTGGCGAGTTTGTCGGCAAGACGATCCGCTCAGTCATCCTCAAGGTTGACGAGGAGCGTCGGAACATCGTCATCAGCCGCCGTCGGCTGATCGAAATGGAGCGCGAGGAAGCCAAGACGCGTCTGCTCAAGTCCGTCAGCGAGGGTGACCTCGTCAAGGGCATGGTCACCAACATCGCGGACTTTGGTGCGTTTATCGATCTCGGTGGTATCGACGGCCTGCTGCACATCACCGACATGAGCTGGGGCCGCATCAATCACCCGACGGAGATCGTCAAGGTGGGTGACGAGATCGAAGTGAAGGTGCTGAAGATCGACATGGACCGCGAGAAGATCGCGCTGGGTCTGAAGCAGAAGGAAACCTCTCCGTGGGAAGAAATCGAGCAGAAGTATCCGGTCAACAGTCGCGTTACGGGCAAGGTTGTCAACATCGTGCCCTATGGCGTGTTCGTGCAGCTTGAAGAGGGTGTGGAAGGCCTGGTGCACATCTCCGAGATGTCGTGGGTCAAACGCGTCAATCATCCGAGCGAAGTCGTCAACCTCGGCGACGATGTTGATGTCGTCGTTCTTGACATCAATAAGGACAAGCAGGAAGTGTCGCTCGGCATGAAGCAGACCGAGGTCAACCCCTGGGAACTGGTTGCCGAGAAGTATCCGCCCGGCACCATTATCGAAGGCAAGGTCCGCAACATCGCCAACTATGGCGTGTTCATTCAGATCGAGCCGGGTGTCGATGGCCTGCTGCATATCTCCGATATGTCGTGGACTGAGAAGATCGCGCACCCCAACGAGAAGTACAAGAAGAACGATCTGGTCAAGTGCGTTGTACTCGATATCGAGCAGGACAAGCAGCGCGTCGGCTTGGGTGTCAAGCAACTCACGGAAGACCCGTGGGAAAATGCCATCCCCGATGCGTACAAGCCCGGTATGGTCGTGCATGGCACGGTGGTCAAGATCACCAACTTCGGTGTCTTCGTCGAACTGGAAGATGGTCTTGAAGGCCTGCTGCACATCTCCGAGCTTTCTGATCAGAAGGTCGAGAACCCGCAGGATGTGGTCAAGCCCGGCGATCAGCTTGATGTGAAGATTCTTCGCGTCGATGTCCCTGATCGCAAGATCGGCCTGTCGCTCAAGCGCGCCCAGTGGGGCGATACCGAGCGAACCGGCGACGGTGGCGGTGATGGTTCGGACAAGGGACCACGCGACAAGAAGGATCAGCCCTCACGTGGTGGTATGGACGACCACGGTGCGCTGGGTACCGACAAGATCTCACTCTGATCCTGTGTGAAAATCAACGGGCCATGCTCGCTACCGCGAGCATGGCCCTTTCCTGTGAACAGGCACGAGTGTTTTTCGCTGACTCAGCACATGACCACGAACGTGAGCAGACTGAGCAAAGCAAGACGTCTTCGGTTTTCCGTGATCGCCACGAGACTGTGATAAATCATTTGCTGACTCCTGTTTTTGATTGTTCTGACCTCAAGAATGTATCAACCGGCGCGCCGCACCGCTGCCACGCGTGCCAAAGTGCGTTTTTGGACCACCAGCGGGGGTTTTACACGCCAGACGTGCGAGGGATTATTCAAGGTGTTGCCTGAAATCAACATGCGATATGGCGTGGCCGCAGCGCTGCTGGCGTGGATCATCGCGTTACCGGAAGTGTATGGCTCAGCGCCATCGGCCCCCGACGACGGTTTACCTGACGCCGGTGAGGTTGTCGCTGCATACTTGCAATTGCGCCAATGGGCTGACATGCTCGATTTGCCGGGAATGGATGATCCGCAGGCCCGATTGCCGCTCGAGGGTGCATCCGGCGTTACGGTGCAACTTCGCCGTTTCGGTCGTGTGGTCGGTTCAGCCAGTGTGCTTCAGGGGGAACACGATCTGCTTGCGCGCCGCACACTTGGCCGCGCTCTGGGCGACGTGTTGGGCGACCCAGCGGTGGCGGCATTGCCTGAGGATGTCCTTGACGAAATTGGCTCGGCACTGACGCTGGAACTGGAAGTTGCTGGTCGGCCGGTGCCGATGCTTGGCAGAAGCTACCAGCGCATCGCGCGAGATTTACAGCCGGGACTCGACGGTGTAGCGATGCGTCGTGGCGATCAATGGGCCATGCTGTTCCCCTCGCGTCTTCGGGCTTCGAACACAGCTGGCAATATCGCATCACGATTGCCGGGCCTTGCAGCAGAACTCGGGCTTCCAGCTCACGATCTGAGTCGATTGATCGATCAGCACGGCGTCAGCATATACCGCATTCGCACGGTACATCTGGCGCAGCGCGAGCCAGATGGGTTCCCGTTTGAAACATTGCGTGGCGATCGACTTGTCCCTGCCGCGGCTGTCACGCGCGCCAGATTGACCGGCTTCGCCGACGACCTCGCTGCCCATGTGCTCAATCGGATCGTCCACGACGATCGCGCTGAGCAG
>PWVT01000218.1 GCA_003562195.1 Phycisphaeraceae bacterium
CGACGATGAATCGACCATTTGTAACCGTGATGCACGCAGCCATAGCGGCTGTTTTCCTTTTGAACATCACGGCGCTTGGCGGGTGTGCTGCAAGTGCAGCGCCAACGTTCCTCGAAGTCCGTCTGGCGTACACCGGGCCGACTGAAGGCGCCACAGCCACTGAGTTGCCCGATCGGCCGTATCCGATTTACCTGACTGATGAACTGGTCATTGACAATCACGATGTGGTTGCCGCCAGCGCATCTCAGACACAAGAGGGCGTGCCTGCGGTTCAGATCGAACTGTCCAAAGCAGCAGGCAAGCGGCTGGGAACCATCACCGATACAGACGAGCCGATTGTGTTCGCGTTCTTTCTTGATGGTACATTGATCGCTGCGCCGCGCGTCATGTCGCGCTTGGAGCGACGCTTGCTCATCACGAATCTCACGGGCTTCACTGAAGAAGAGGTCGAGGCACTTGTCGCCCGGCTGAATGTGTGACAGGGCCAACGAAGCGCCGCCCATCGGCCGCGGCTGGCATCTCGAAACATCGCGATGCAATCGCCGCTTTGGAGCCAATGAAACAAAATTTGGTGCACTGCATACGGATTTTGAACAAAAAACGCTTCAAAACTGCCCAGCGATCTGGCATAATGGCCATTGCTCGCTTCTAGGCGCACCGGTTCAGGCGCGTTTTAACTACAAAAACCGAGGTTAGAGAGGAGTTGGATGTGATGCTGTCGCTGACACCTGTTCGTTCGTGTTGGATTTGCAGTGTTCTGGTGGGGTGTCTTGCTGGTTCTACTTTGGGTGGCGATTGCCCTGCCCCTGTCGGCGTTCAGGCCAGTGATGGCGATGTGTGCAACGGGATCACGCTCACCTGGCAGTCGGTCCAGCCGGCTACGGCGTACATCGTTTGGCGAAGCGACCAGCCGGACCTTCAAACCGCCGCGCCGGTTGCGCAGGTCTCATCAACAACCTACACCGATACTGCAGTCGGTTCTGGTGAAAGTTTCTATTACTGGCTTCAATCCGAGTGTTCACCCTTCACCGGACCGTTCAGCGATGTCGTGCTCGGCACGGCTGGCAACCTCCCGTTGCCGCCTCAGCAGTTGAGCGCGACGCAGGGCACGCAATGCGACGGTGTGCTGCTGTCATGGGATTCGCCGCCCGCAGGCACCGAGTATCGCATCTATCGCGCGACAGTGAATGACTTTGCCTTCGCCCAACAGGTCGGCAGCATCGTCGATGCAGAGTTGTACCTTGATGAATCCGCCCCGGCCAGCACGGAGGTAAGCAGCTTGTGGTTCTGGGTCAGGCCGGTCACAGCATGCGGCGAAGGAGATCCGGTTGCTGTGGAGGGTTGGCGATGTGTGCCGGAGCCGACGGCAGTCGGCGTGCCCAATGCTGCGACATCCAATTGGCGTGGCCGTGCTGCTGCGACATTGTTCAACGCCTGCCGTGTGGGGCCGCAGGATTTCCGCGATTTCTTCTTTGCTGGCATGTCAGGTCTCGACCAAGTGCTTCAGCCGCAGAATTATTCCGCGTTGCCTCCGCTTCAGTGGAGTGAAGAACTGGCAGCGGCTGCCAACTACCACGCGATTGATGTGTCCACGGTCGGGTGCGACGCCTTTGAGTTCAACAGTTGCAATGGCGCGACGTTCGGGCAGCGCATTTTCAGCTTCTTGAGTGTCTCTCCGGGAATCGTTTCCCATTTGCCGACCACTTTGATTTTCGACCCCGCGCCGCCGCAATGGGCGGTCGAGGCCATGGAGAACCCCGGATTTCACCTCGGTGTGCAGATTCTCGGCAGCACAGTTCCCCTGCCAGACAATCAGAATATCTGGATGCGCGACTACATCTTTGACAGCTTCAGTACAAGCAGTCAATTCGGCTTCGGCATCAGTACGGAAACGGCGTACAACGGCTTGTCCTTCGGCTCGGTCGAGAAGATGCAACCCGCAGCAGCCGATCCCTCGAAGATCGTCATCGCCAGTCACACACCAGACTATGACAACGAGAACATTTTGTACGTCGCGATCTATCACGACACGCTGGGCGTGGGGCCGCAGGCGGCACAGGTTGAAATCAACGGTGAGTGGATTTCTCTGGGCCTGATGTCGGGCACGTCATCGTCCGGCGCGTTCTACTGGAGCGAGCCGATGTGCGATGCGGCTGATCCATGCCGCCAGTATCGCTTCCGATTCGTCACCGCGCTTGGCGAGGAACTGCTGTACCCCGAAGTGGGGGTGCTCGGTGCAGCCGGTCTGCCGTGTGACTGCGAAGCAGAGTACTTCGATGAGTTCGAAACGCCATGCCCCGGCGATCTCAACAGTGATGGTGTTGTGGATGTCAGCGACCTGCTGATCCTGTTGGGCGATTGGGGTGCGTGCAGCGGTGCATGCCCCGGTGATCTCAATGACGATGGCGTGGTCGATGTCAGTGACCTGTTGATCCTGCTGGGCAACTGGGGAAGCTGCCCGCGATAGTGCAGTTTGAGTAATGCCAAAGCCCAGGGATGGCCATCCCTGGGCTTTTTCACACCAAGGGAGTTATGCGTATGTTTGTCGTGAGTCAGTATTCAAAGATCAATGTGTTCTTCCGTTCGATCGCGGTCGTAGTTACAGCGGCTGCACTGTGCAGCGCAGCGATCGCGCAATGCAACGAGTGGGATGATGTTGGTGGTGGGATGAACGGCGCGGTCAATGACTTCGTCGAGTTCGAAGGCGACCTGATCGCTGTCGGCGGATTCACCACAGCCGGCGGAACGGCTGCCAACCGC
>PWVT01000123.1 GCA_003562195.1 Phycisphaeraceae bacterium
GAAGAAACTCGCGAAGAACCACCGCCGCCGCCACCACCTCCGCCACCGCCCCCGCCGGTTGGGCCACCAGACGATTACCAAGGCCCACCGGTGTCAATCGTGCTGGGAGACCAAGTGCTGTTTCAGGGCAGTTCCGCCCGCAGCAGTGGTGTTTGGATCGGTGTTGGCGAGGAAAAGAACGGCATCAAGGTGCTGGAAACCAACGCGCCGCGTTCAGTCCGCGTGCAGTATCAGCGCGGTGAGTATGACGTCCCTGTGTTCGATTGGGACATGCCGTTTTTCCTGGACACGGCCAAAGCTGGCGAAGCCATGGATGGTTTGATTCTCGCGCCTGCCACGCCCGAACCTGAAACGCAGCAAACACCTCCACAACGGCGCGAGCAACCGCAACGCGGTCGTGCTCAAGCCATGCCACAAGTGGATGACGACATGGCGGTCGATGATGAAGACCGCCTGCGTCGCGCCGAGGAACAAGGTGTTGACCCGGACGCGATGGATGATTCGGACTCCGACCCTGCCAGTGAGCCCTGGCCGCCAGATGATCCGGAATCCGAGGAAATGCCAGAGGGCGTGGATGAATCTGCGGATGAGGTCATCGACCCTGACGATCCTGTGGCCTCGGAACATCCGGAGGCCGACGATCTGGAGAGCCAGGAAAAACCGCAAGCGGCGGTCGATGAGACCTCTTCTGGCTCCGTGAACGAAGATGATCCAGACACCCCGCTGGCCTCGCCGGAAGGGGAAGCTGACGGTACTCTCAAGTCAACAGTCGAGCAGCAAGCCAGTCGCGAAGACACCAGCGGCACGTTGGGCAAGCCGGAGAAATAACCTCCGGCCCGGCTCGTTGTTCCGATCCACGGTACGCTGTGACGTTAGCAGCAACTGTTCGTACAAAGAAGAAGGTGATTTCAGTGCAGATCAATTCCCCGATGCTTCGCCACTTTGCCATCCCGTCGCTGGCCATGTTCGTGTTGTGCCTTCTCGTCGGGTCAAGCCACGCAGCGGCGCAGTCCGGCCGGCCCGCGCCGCAGGACCCGGTCTCCCAGGCAAACAACGACAACGGCAATGGCAATGGCAATCAGAGCGACACGGCAAACGATGCCGTCGATCAACCTGCCGCCGACAATGCCGATCAGACCCGCACTCCGTCGCGCGTCAGCACGCGGCGTGTGCAAACCAATGACGAAAAAGTCATTCTCGCCTTCAACGACGCACCCATTGACGAAAAGATCTTCGCATTCATCGTCGAAGTTACTGGCAAGGTGGTGATGCCAATCAACCTCAACACGCTGCGCAACAAGCGCATCACCCTGGTGAACGACGAGCCAGTCACGCGCGAGCAGGCACTTGACATGCTCTTCACGGCTTTCCGGCTCAATGACATTGGCGTCATCGAAAAAGACGATGTCATTATCCTCAACGACATTCAATTCACCGTCAGAACAGGCGATCTGCCTGTGCTTCCACCGTCTGTCGATGTGTTGGAACGCACAGATCGCGGCACGATCGTGATCAAGATCTTTTCCGTCATCAACGCCAATGCTGAGGGAATCGGCGAACGTATCCAAGAGACACTTCCCGACTACGCGACGTTGACGGTCGATCCCAACTCGAACCAGATCGTCCTGCTTGGGGACATCGGCTTGTGTCAGCAGGTACAGAAGCTCATCACCGAGCTGGACAACAACTACATCGATATTGTCACGCAGACGTACCGACTCGCCCATGCAGATGCATCAGAAGTAGCGGAGAATATTTACGACCTGTTTGAAGATGGCGGTGCAATCGCCAATGTCGGCCAGACTCGTCAGCCACAACAGCGCACACAGCAGCAACGACGTCCCCAGCAGCAAGGCGCGAGCGGCTCAGTAACAGCCGGTCCGGTTGTGCAGCCACGATTGACGGTGAACATCACTCAGAACACCGTGACTGTTCAAGCCGAACGCCGCATGGTGCAGGACATCGGCAACCTGATCGTGTATGAGTGGGATCTGCCGCGTCCGGTGGGCACCTCAAAGGTCTATCGCCTCAAATACAACGACCCGATCAAGATGCGCGATGTGCTTCGGCAAGTGCTCGGCCAGGATGCACAGGTTCCCGGCCGAACCGGTGGCCGCGCCGGCGCTGCTGGTGGCAACGCAGGTCAACGAACCGATGTGAGCCAGATTGTCAGCGGCATCTACCAGATCGAGGCCTTCCCGGATACCAATAGTTTGCTGGTGCTGGCCAAGACGGAAGAGACATTCGGCTTTCTTGATCACCTCGTTGAACAGTTGGATCAGCCGTCAACAGCCGGCCTTCCAATTGTGATTGAACTCAAGCATGCGAATGCGGTAAATCTCTCCGAAGAACTCAACGCCCTGCTCGCACAGGGTGGCTCGCCGACGATTCCCCGCCCGGCCACGGGTCTTACGGGACGAAGTTTGCGTGACAATGGTGCCGGCACCGGTACCGGGCAAGGATTCGGCGGGCAAGGAACACAGGGGCAAGGGGGTAATGCCGGGCAGATTTCGTTCCCTTGGCAGGAGCGCACACCAGAGTTCGGCCAATCTCCGGAGTCTCCGCTGATCGGTCAGGCCCGAATCGTGCCGATCGTCCGCCAGAACGCCTTGGCGATTCTCGCGCCGGTCGCCAAGCAGGAATCTCTGCGTGAACTGATCGAGTACTTCGACCGCCCCGGTCGACAGGTGATGATCTCCGCAGTGATCGCGGAGGTGACACTTTCCGATGCGCTGTCACTTGGCCTGCGGCTCAGCTCCAGTGAGGACATTGGCGGTTCTAGCCCCGATTACGGTTTCGGCGCGACTGGTTCCATCGGTGGAACACGTGATGATATTCTTGGCGGACTGTTCACTTCCTCAGTGCTGGATGTCAACTTCAATATCAATGCCTTCTTCCAGGCGCTCAATCGCACGAATGCTGTTCGCGTACTCCAACAGCCGCGAATTTTTACATCAGACAATCAGGAAGCACAGTTCTTCGATGGTCAGGATGTGCCATTTATCAGCGATGTACTGGTGACCGATGTGGGTGGCGTGCGAGAATCGTTTGAACGCCAGGAAGTTGGTGTTCGATTGAACGTTCGCCCGCGCATCACCGTTGAAGGCGATGTGGATATGGAAGTCGTGCTGGAATTGTCCAGCGTGGTCCCGGGGACCGCTGGTGGAAGCATCGTCATCGACCGCCGCGAAACCAGTACACAGGTCATCGTACGCGACGGGCAGACGATCGTGCTGTCGGGCATCCTCCGTGAACAAGAGTCAGACATTCGGCGTAAGGTTCCTATCCTCGGCGATATCCCGATTCTGAACCTGTTGTTCAGTTCGACGGACACCGAGGTGGTGCAAAGCGAGTTGATCGCCTTCATTACGCCCATCGTTGTGGATAATCCCTCCCGCAACGATGAGAACTTCAACGTTCGTGAGCGCGAACGCCTGCGTGAGCTGGGGCGCCCACTGCGTGAACAGAGCGACGAAGCCCAACGAATGCGAGATCGCATTATTCAAGACGAGGATGTCGATGGCCGTGAACGTGAGTAGATCGCAGATTTTCTCATCAGCCGCACTCTGTGCTGTGCTGGTCGGTGCGGGCTGCGCCTCTACGTCCGGGTCATCGGTTCGATCCGGCGGTGATCGAGGATCGAATGCATCATTGATCAACACACCGACGCAAACGCGCACGACGCGCATCATGGCTGAGATCATCCCCTGCGGCCGCATCCCCTATGACAGCCAGACGCTGCCGCTGGTGAGCCCAGATGGTCGGTTTATTGCGACGCAGACCCAGATCGCTCCGTCGTGGGACACGGTGTTAGCCCGCGATGGCGCTCAAGTTCCGATCGCCACTCGTGTGGAGATTTACCGTTTAACCGACGACTCGATCGACTTCGTCACCGATGTAGACACACCGGTCATGCTCGGCCGTTCGTTCAATGACGAAGGGTTCCTCGTAGAAGCCCCACAGCCGAACGGAGCGAGGTGGATCGGCCTCGCTTCGTGGAGTACTGGTAATATCAACTGGCTGGTCAGTGATGAGTTTGTCAATGCATTCGCTTCACTTGGTCCCGACGACCGACTTGCGTGGAGCCGCCGCCATCTGGACGATCAGGACGATGTGTTTGAACTGGTCATTCGTCGTAGTGGTGACGAGTGGACAGTGCAATCGGACAATGAAAGCTGGCTGATGCCGACATGGTCCGGCCGCGGGGATGGGCTGTTTGCACTCACACTCAGCGATGGTGAGCTAGACGCAGTGTACGTCAATGCCAACAACGTTGCAGCATTACACCAATCCCGTCGTTCGATCCACCTCGCCAACAATGCGTCGTTGTATTCCGCATACCAGACTATTGGCGCGCATGTCACCGGTCCCGAAACCGTCGCCGTTGAACAGTTTATCTTCCATCATCCCGCACGAGCGCGAATGGCCATCTGGCGACCGCGGTCGGGCTCACGGGATGCGATGACGCTATTCGATGTCAACACCTTTGCCGTCGTCGTGGATCGCCATGACCATGCGTTGGTGACGACGCAGAATCACCTGCTGCGGCAAAATCTTCGTGAGATGCGCGATCGGCGGGAAGTGCTCGGCGGCATCCAGGTACCGCGCGTGACCGGCTCGCCGGACTGGCAATACATCCTGCTCTCACCGAGAGAGAGTGAAGTCACGATTACCGCGATGCAGCATCTGGAGTAAACGTCAAACGTTTCAGCCCCAGTTGCTCAGCAGAAGCAGCATGTCACTGACATCCACAACGCCATCTCCGTTGAGATCGGCCGGGCACGGGCCGTCGGGACATTCACCCCATGACCCGAGCAGGATCAACAGGTCAGACACATTGACAACCCCGTCTCCATTCAGATCTCCCAGCGGCCCACTTGGCGCGGGTCGCACGGCAATGCTCGATGCATCCCATGTTCCCGGGGCGTCCACCACGCCGATCAGCGTCGCGGCTGCGGTCGATGGGTTGATCGTGAAGAGGTGTGTGGAGACATCATCCCCGCTTCCGGTGAAGCCCTGGATCGCAGCGTAGAGCGTGCCATCGGGCGCAAAGTCCATCCCGCTTTCAAATGCAATGTTAAACCCAACGCCGGTGAGCGAACCAATCAACGTCGCAGTGTTTGCCTCAAGATCAAGCACGTGAAGTTGCGCCCCGGGCGAGGAGCCAATATTACGAATCGCGAGGATGGTCCCGGCGTCATACGGCAGGTCCACACCATCCGGCACGACAGCCAACGAGCCGATCGCCGACATGTTCAGCAGATTGTGTACTGTCAACACCTCGCCGGTAAGCACATCCGCCTGAATAACGCGACCCCACGCTGAGACCGTACCAGCGATGTACGCGGTGGCGCCGTCATTGGAGATCGCCATGCCGGAAATGCCTGAACCGATGTGCCCCACACTGTCGATCAACGTGTTGCCGCCATCAGGATCAAGCAGTCGCAAGCTATTGGTGGTGTTCTCAAAGCCGAACAGTTCCTCGGTCTCAGGATGAAAGTTGATACCGCCCCAGTTGAACGGCCCCAATCGTCCACCTGCTTCACCAAGCAGTTGGACATCGGCAGGATTGCTGGAACAGAAGCGAGCCATGCGTCCCGCCGTGATCCCCGGCTCGTTGAAAAAACCGCTGTCTTCGATGATATAAATTTCGTGGAACTGGCAGTCGCCGGCTGGCGCCTCGACTGTCACAACGGCTGATGCCAGAAGTACAACGGCTATGGTGTGGATTGTTTTCATCGTTCACCTCCTTCAGTGCGACGTTCAGCACGTTCAATCATCCGTGCCGTTGCTTGGGCTGGTAACGTGACGCGCTCAATGTAGCGCATCTCGCTGGAACTAAACTTCGTCGACACCAGTTGGTTGTCACGATTGATTTCATGAACACCGGTAGAGCTGGTCACGAGCAGATTGCCATTCTCCAGTTCCGCTATACCGCGAAATCCACTGAGACCGGCTGAGTACTGACCGACAGGCGCGCCATCACGTTCATACTCAGCGATGTAGCCGCCGGAGAAGACCGCGAGCAGGATGTTGCCGTTAGCGGCCTCAGCAAGCTGTTGCGGAAAGTTGACATCGCGGGCGAACAGTTCATCGAACTTCCCATCGGGTGTGTAGCGTGCGACGAGATTGGTTCCTTCGGCGGAGACCAGCACCATGTCTTCCATCACCAAGACATCGAATGGCCCATTGATGCCGCCGTAGCGATCAAACACAAATGGAGTGCTCATACCGCTCTCGGATGTAAAACGCGTCACGGCATGGGACGTGGTGGCGATGCCGCTCGCCGGCCCCACATTGGTAATGAGCACATCGCCATCAGGAAGCACCGCCATGCCTCGAACGTTGCGAAGCACCTGCTGGTCAGGCCCATCCACTGGCGCGAACATGCCGATGTACTCACCGTCAAAGCCAAACTCGACCACCATGTGGCGTAGCTGATCCGCGACGAGAATGGTTCCCCAGCTGGAAGCGATCGCATGGAGTGGGCGACTGAAAGTCACGCCGTCCATTGATCCGGGATTTGGAATGAACTCGTCATCCAGCAGCGTTCCATCTTGAACGCTGAAGGCCATCACCGTGTTCGCACCGGAATTGGGAATCAGCAATACATCGACTGGCTCAACACCGGCAGATGCTGGGTCCGAAGATAACAGCGCACAGAACGTCATCAGGGCTGGCAGCCAGCCCCACAACTGGTTTCGTACTCGTCTCATTCTTTCTCCTTGGCTTCGGCAAGCATTCGAAGCGGATTGACCGGTACCAGTAGAGCCACCCGCGCGTTGAAAGTCAACGAAAAAATGCTGGTGTTACCCCCGCGGCCGCTGCGTCTTGCCGACGCTCAGTGAGGTGAACGGGTCTTTCTTCAACGCGGCGAACGCGCCGGGTGAGCCGTCATAGTCCAGCGCCAACTTGGCGTCTTCGCTCATCATGTCCGGTTTCCAGGCCGGCTCCCAGGCCAGTTCGATTTGCACATCACTGACGCCGTCAACTTCGCCCACCTTGGTCTGCACCGACTGCGGGAGCAACTCCGCCACAGGGCAATTCGGCGTCGTGAGCGTCATGGTGATCTTCACCGCGGCATCATCATGCACATCAATGTTGTAGATCAAGCCGAGGTCATAGAGATTCACCGGAATCTCCGGGTCTTTCACGGTGCGAATCGCAGCGATGATGCGCTCGCGCAGTTCATTCTTTTCAGTGTCATTCATCAGTGGTGTCTCACGAAGCGAGATATCCTGTAGCAATTTCGCGAATGCGACCGATCATGGCATGCAATCCGTTGCGACGAGTCGGGCTGAGGTGCTCGACCAGCCCCAAACGGTTGAACAATGCCTCAGCATCGAACGACATGATGTCACTCGGTGTGCAGCCGTCGTAGGCACTCAGTAAGATCGCGATCAAACCGTTGACGACAAACGCATCCGATTCTGCTGCGAGAAGAAGCCGCCCCGCATCATCACGCTGAGCTTTCAGCCATACTGTTGCCTGGCATCCATGGACCCGATTCGCGTCGGTACGGTCGGCCTGATCCATGGGTTTGAGCTTCTTACCCAGATCAATGAGAAAGCGGTATCGCTCCTCCCAATCATCGAGTACCTCGAACGTCTCAATGATGCGGTCCAGTTGAACATCCGTTTGCGTCATAAGAACCATTCTAGAGGACGTGTCGGCCTGAGTCAGATGTCGGCCAAAACTCAATTCGAGGGACCAAACAAGCCGATGCAGCGTTTCATGGCATACAACACCTTCTTCATGGTTGCCCCTGTGCCAGCAGTTGCGTGTGTGCTGCTCGCAGGCGCTAACTGGTCACCAGTGTCCCATCCAGAGGCGGTGACCGAGAGCACGCCGCCGCATGAGATCAACCTCACGCTTCGGCAACTGCAGGAACTTCGCCGGACCGTGCTTGTCGAACGGCAGGATTCGCAGCACGATTTCAACAAGCCGGGACTTGTGCTGACGTATGACTTCACCATTGCTGACGGATGGAAGGTTCACAGTGTGAACCAACCAGACACGGTTGATGCCAAGGATGATGCGGGCACAGATCTCAGCAACATCGAACGCGGGTTCCGCGGCGACCGCGAATACATTGAACTCGCGCAAAGCTGGGGGGAACCGCCGACCGGACTGACCCTCCGCCTGCTGCCATCATCGCGCGGAGCGGAAACATTTTCACTGAATTGCACATTTACCATTGAGATATTCGGTGGCACCGAGGAATTGCGCCTCCGACCCACACAACAGTGGCAAGACATCGACTCAACATTGTTCCCCAGCGATTCAGTGGAACTTCGCATGCGAGAAGGTGGCTTCGGTGGGAGCGGCACTCAGGTCACACTACGGCCAGGTAGTGCGCGGGATGTGATCGACTCGATCTATCTTGTTGATGGTGACAAGCAAGTTGAGTCCATGGGCGCGATGTGGTCCAGCGATTCAGTGAACTACACCTTCGACCAATCGATGAATGACAACCTGCAACTTCGCATCGTTGTTCGCACAGATGTGAAGTCAATCCCGTTGACGATCGAACTTGAAGATCAACGATTGCCATAAGCAACACTCGAATGTGTGTACGTCAGTCCACGACGCGGCCGCGATAGAGCGTAATGCGGCTGTGCCTTCCGTTGTTGTAGGTGCTACTCACCACGGCAACATGGCCGTCTGCATTGACCGCCAATTTGCTTGCCAGCAATCCCTGCTGGCTGCCATTGAAACCAAGGCGTCGATCATCACTTCCGGGCACAAGACGTGGTGATGAAAATGAATCTCCTCCATCAGGTGAGACAACGTAGCCCAAGCCGAGCGGCCGACCGCGTGGGCTGGGATACTGCTCCCATGTGACAAACAGCCGGTCACTACTATCGATCCTGAGCATCGGAAAATGCACGCTTGCCGTGGATGCATCTTGAGGCACAACGAGATCGCGCGGTGAACCGAACTCGCGCTCACCAACTACCATTCGCGCATATCGAAGGCGATACCGACCATGTCGCCCATCGTCGCTTTCAGCATAGACCAGATGCACTGTCCCCTGACTGTCTACAGCGATCTTGGGCGCATCAGCATGACCGCTGCCACGGCCAACCATCCGTGGATCTCTGAATGAACGGCCGGCGTCGTCAGACATTGCATGACGAATATCCGCAGCGGAATCCTCGCCGACCGTCCAAACCAGATGTACGGTCTCATCCACGCCAGTTGCAAGTGAAGGACCGCGAGCGGGATCTTCTTCCGAGGCACCAGCGATGTGCAGCGGCTGGGAGAATGAGCGGCCATTGTCATCGCTTCGGCTCACCCAAAGATTGCCCTCATACTCTGTCCATGCTGCAACTATGGTCTGTTCGTTGAATCGAACCATGTCGTAGCTTCCATTGTGCCATGACTGGGCTGTCAATCGTCCCTTGCCTGCGCCGGCAGTGGAGTTGGAGAGAGTTTTCGGTGGTGAAAATGATCGCCCGCCATTCGTTGATTGAGAGTACAGGATCTCCCCGCCGTGCGAGCCGCCGGAGAAGATGATTTCCTGCCAGAGCATATCAACGCGTAAATCAGCAGCGTTATCACCATCACTGAGAATCATTCGCGGCAGCCAGGAGAAGATGTCGCCGCTGCGCGTGACATTGACCGGATCATCCAGGATCGGCTCTCCATCTGGATTGTAAAGCTGAAACAGAATGTCCTGCTTGGTGTGATCCGCCCATGCCACGCCCGTGAATCCTTCAGCGTTGATTGCGACGGTAGCATCATCCACGAAATCCCACTGCGACCGATTCATTCTCCAAGGGCCGCGCTCGGCATTTCCCGAAGCAACCCGGAGAGGCGACTGCCAGTTCACCATCGACGATGCATCGCCCTGGTGCTCAGGCGCATCAGCAAGTCCTGATGCGCACGCCACGACAAACATGGCTGCACACCCAGCCGACAACAAAACTCCAATGTGGTTGTTCATCTGAATCACTCCTCTGCAATACTTCCGGATTGATGGTTTCGAGAATTGTAGAGATCACGCTGTGCAAGTGAAGATCAATAAATCGAAGGACACGATCATGTGATGTGCATAGAAAAGGCCCGCGCCGAAACGCGGGCCTGGTGTGTTATATTTCGAACAGTTCGTGGTTTACGGGCACTGTCCCCACTTAGAAAGCAGTTCGAGCAGATCGCTAACATCCACAATGCCATCGCCGTTGAGGTCTGCATCGCAGGAACCACATGGCCCCCACCGAGCGAGCAGATCGAGCAGATCGCTGACATCCACTATGCCATCGCCGTTGAGGTCTGCCGGGCATGTCACCGGGTCCACACACTCAAGCGTGGTCACCTCGATGGAGATCGCATCCACCTGCATGCCGCGCGGTGATGCAAACGGCCAGCTATTGGAGTACGACCAGGACATCTGCACACTCTGACCAGCGAGCGAAGTGACATCGACCGTCCGCGTGGTCCATGAACTGGCACTGGACAGACCTTCCGAGATACCACCTACATTGAATGACGCGCTGGCAAAGATGCCGGGAATCTCCAGGTTGTAGCAGAAGCTTAGCGTGATTGTGCCTGAGGGACCGACGTTCGGTAACTGAATCGTCGAGGACGTGAGCGTACCGGAGCCGGTACCGATTGAACACGACCCTGGGTTGCC
>PWVT01000038.1 GCA_003562195.1 Phycisphaeraceae bacterium
AAAAGGGGGTCGAAATGGGTCCAAACGGGCGTTTGAGTTACAGGTTGCCGCGTTTTTCCTGCTCGAGTTCGAGCGCCTGGAAGAGGGCTTTGAAGTTGCCCTTGCCGAAGCTCTGGCTGCCGCGGCGGGAGATGATTTCGAAAAACAGCGTGGGGCGGTCCTGCAGCGGCTTGGTGAACAGTTGCAGCAGGTATCCCTCGTCGTCCGCGTCCACGAGGATGCCGAGGTCGCGGATCTTCTCGTGATCTTCCTTGACGGAATCGTGGCCGTGCTGCTGGAGCGTCTTGTTCACGCGGTCCCAGACGATCTCGTAGTAGCTTTGGGGGATTTCAAGGAAGTCCACGCCGCGGTTGCGCAGTTCGTTGACGGAGTGCAGTTCATCATCGGTGCGCAGGGCCAGGTGCTGCACGCCGGGGGTGTCGTGATGCCAGTCGAGATATTCCTGAATCTGGCTTTTCTTCTTGCCGGGAGCCGGTTCGTTGATTGGCATTTTGATGAGGTGGTTGCCCGAGGCCATGACCTTGGACATCAGCGCGGAGTAATCGGTGGAGATGTCCTTGTCATCAAAGTGCTTGAAGAGCTTGAACTCCAGCACGTTTTCGTACCACTCGACCCAGTAGTTCATCTTGCCGAGCTCGACGTTGCCGACGCAGTGATCGACGAACTTGAGTCCGCAGGGGTTTTTCTTGTTGAGTTCGTTGAGGGCGAAGGTGCCGAACTTGCGGAAGCCGGGCATGAAGAGGCCGCCCTTTTTCACGTTGGGCAGGGCGTAGTCGCCGGTGCGGGAGATGAGCGAGTGGACGGTCTCGCCGTAGGTCTTGACGCCGGCCATGGTGACGGTGCCTTTGTCATCCTTGATGGTGCGCGGCTCGTAGGCGGATTCGCCGCCGTTGGCGATGGCACGTTCGTAGGCCTTTTCTGCATCGAAGACGGTCAGGGCGACATCTTTCACGCCGTCGCCGTAGAGGTTGACGTGCCGCTGGGCGGGGTGGTCCTTGTGCAGGCCGGTGGTGAGGACAAGGCGGATGTTGCCTTGTGTGAGCAGGTAGCTGGCTTCTTCACGCGATCCGGTGGTGAGGTCGGAAATCTCCTCGACTTGAAAGCCAAAGGTGGAGGCGTAGAAGTAGGCGGCCTGCTTTGCGTTTCCGACGTAGAAGCGGACGTGGTCAACGTCGATCAAGTGCAGGGGATCAGATTTGGCTTGTGCGTCGGTGAGTTGGTCAGTTGTGCTTGCGGTCGTCATCTTAGTCTCCGTTCTCGAACAATTGTGGACGGCTATTCAAGCCAGTGCATGATAGGGCACGCGCATGAAAAAGGCAGGCGGTTTTCAAACCGCCTGCCGTGGATTGTGGGTACAGCAATGTCAGCCGCGAATCAGTCCAGCGGGACGTTGGTGAACTGGGTGGTCTGCTCGAGTGCGGCGGGCAGGCCGAGGTCCGGTGTGGTCTGCGGGGCACGCTCGCGTCGCTGCATGTTCGCTAGGCGTGAATCCCAGTTGTCGCGAGCGGATCGCTGCAGTTGGGCCTGCTCGGCCTTGAGGGCGGCGAAGCGATCAGCCATTTCCGAACGAGCCGCTTCGGCCTGGGCCAATGACGTTTCCAGGTTGCTCCGCTTGAAGAAGTCGTCGCGGTACAGTTCCGACAACTCACGGACGCGTTCGGATTGCACCTGCACCAAGCGTGCATCGAACGTCGCACGGACGGCATCCTCACGAGCGCCGGCTGCGCGGCTGCGGGCAATGATCTCTGCACGAGCCATGTCCGCCTCTGAACGCACCATCGCGGTGGTGACATCTGCGATTGCTTCTTCTTGCTCGCGTTCAGCACGGGCACTGGCCAATGCACGGCCGACGGTGGCATCGGCCTTGAGGACCGTTGCATACGTCAGGTTGCGCAGGTGGTCGATCTCTGCAGTTGCCATGGCATTTTCGAGCGTATTGGTGCTGCGAAGGCGCTCAATCTCGACATCGGTCTTGCGTGCAAACACATCGGCGTTGACCATGGCTTCGTCGTAATTCGCCTCAGCAATGGCGAGGGAGGATTCGATCGTGCGATCAAGCTTGGTGAGTTCAGCTTCGAGTACACGTTCAGCGGAGACGATCTGGGCATTGATGCGATGCATCAGCGCTTCATTGGCCTCTTCCACGGAGTTGGCTTCGACCCACAACCGTGAATACTCAGCTTCGCCACGACGCTTGGTAGCTTCCAGAGCAGCTTCGAGCGCACGTGCTTCGCTCTCGCCGTGCTTGGCGACCACGCCCGACTCGACTCGGAGAAGCTCGGCCTGGGCAACGGCAAACTCACGTGCAGCAGTGGCTTCAGCGCGAATTTCCGCGGCCTTGGAGAGCATTTCCTTGCGGAATGCATCGGCATTGGTGATCGAACGCTCGAAGTCGGCATCGGCAACGGCCAGCCAGGACTTGGCCTGGGTGGTCAGATCGTCATACTGTGCTGAGGCCTGGGTGGTCATGGCTTCTGCGATGGCGAGCTTCTCGGTGCTGAGTGCCTTGAACTGTGCACGCATCGCTTCGAGGTTGCTCTTGGATTCGTCGTACGTGGCTTCGAGCGCCATCTCTTGTGATTCGCCAGTGGCTCGCAGGTTCATCACCCGAGCGAGTTCAGAGCGAAATTCAGCGATGTGTTCCGGCTCAACACGTGGGGTGACCTGCTTGACCACGGGTGTTTCCGGTACGTCGTGCAGTTCTGAGGGCAGCTCTTCGGCAGGATCGGTCTTGCCAGCAAACTCCACACTTCCTTCACGCTGCCGCTTGGCAAGTTCTTCGAAGATTTCAGCACGCACGCGAGCGGCTTCATGCTCGGCTTCAGCGATGATCTTCTTCATCTCGGCTTCGGCCAGTTCGCTCTGGTGGGCTGCGGTTTCACGCAGGGCATTGGCGCGAGCGCGAGCTTCGGCCTTGACGAACTCGGCCCGTGCGTCCTTCTCAATGCGATCTGCACGTGTGAAGATCTTGGAGATCTCGGCCATTTCATTGGTGCGCCATGCCGTAAGTTCATCGAGGCCGTTGCTGTAGTTGGATTCGCCGAGGTAGGCGATCTCTTCCGCCTCGCCTTGCAGTCGCTGGACTTCCGCATGTGCGCGCTCGCGAATGTTTTCGGCTTGGCTAATGAGGCGTTCAAACTCGGAACGTGCCTTGCGCAGCTCAGTGTTCGCGGCGGAAACCTTCAGTTCGTACTCTTCCTGAGAGGCCTGTTCGGTCAGTGCATCAGCGCGAGCGATCAACTCGTTGTAATGGGCGAGCGAGTTCTTCTGAAGCGAGTTTGCATCAGAAGTCAACCGGGCAGCTTGTGCATGGCTCTGCTTGCGCGTGGTCTGAATCTGCACTGTAAGCTGTTCAGCACGAGCATCGGACTGTGATTTGATGCTTTCGGCCTTGGTACGCAGCTTCGAGACAGTTGCAGCGGCGCGGGCCTGTGTAGCTTCCGCATTCTGCCTCATCTCGATGAGCATGGCTTCGCCTTCATTGGCAGTTGCGCTACGGACGCTGCGCATCTTGTCGATTCGCGCCTGCGATTGCGTGTACTGCGTCCATGCATCGCTGGTCATCTCAGCGTGAATCATGTCGCGCTCTTTGCACATGGCTTCGATGAGCGCTTCGTTCTTTTCAGCAGTGGAAGTCAGTGTGCGCTCGCGTGAAGCGATGCCGGCCCACAGTTCATTCTGCTTGGCGGCATACTGCTCGCGAAGCTTATCCGCTTCAGCCAGTGCAGCGCGCTCGCGGGACTGTGCATCGGTGCGACGAGCAGAAACTTGCGCCAGACCTTCACGCAGCGATGCTTCTTTTGCGACTTCGCGTGCCTTGGCATCGGCGAGATCCGCCTCGATGCTCGCCAACTGAAAGCGTGCCTCGGAGAGGTACTGCTCAGGCAAGCGGTTATGCCGTGCTTCCTGGTCGATGTAGCTTCGTGTCGAATTGGTCTTGGACCCGTATCCGTCCAAGCCAAGCTCAGTGCCCGGATTGCTGTTGTTGCCTGCAAACCAGCTTGGTGAAGATGATTCGCAACCGGCGAGCAGGAGCGAACCGACAAGAAGGGAGACCTTCATGCCGGTACCGGACCAGCGGCGGTTTGGTGTTTCGTTGTGTGCCTCATTGTGTGCTGTCATGTCTGGAGTCTCCAAAGTTGCGATGCCGTAAGGAACGAAGAAAAATCAACAGGGCGACCCGGTCTCAGAAGTGAGACTCCGGTACCGTTCCGTCATGTCGTCATATGAAGGGGGTCGCTACAGCGCAATTGCTCGCGCAGGCATCAACAAAGTGCAAAATTATGTTCCGTCAGACCAAGCCATGAAGAACATGGCGGTTCTCGGACTCTCGCGTGTGCACGCGTCAGTACCTTAAGACCGCGGTCACATCATTGGGCGCGAGGCGACGGCGGCCGTTGAGAAACTCCAACTCAATCAGCACCGAGATGCCCACGATCTCCGCTCCCAGTTCCCGCACCAGTTCACAGCAGGCCAGCATCGTGCCCCCAGTGGCAAGCAGATCGTCGACCATCAGCACGCGGTGGTGAGTGTGGATGGCATCGGCGTGAATCTCCAGTGTGTCCTGACCGTACTCCAGGTCGTAAGTCCGCGACAGCCGTTTGGACGGCAGCTTGCCGGGCTTGCGCACCGGGACGAACCCACAGCTCAGGGCCTGCGCGATGGCCGTACCGAAGATAAAGCCGCGTGATTCAGCTCCGACGACGAGATCCACCTTCTGTTTGCGAAACGGGCTGGCCATCAATTCCACCGCAAGGGCCAGTCCGGCCGAATCTGCAAGCAGCGGCGTGATATCCTTGAACATCACGCCCGGCTTGGGAAAATCAGGAATCTCGCGAATTAACGGTTCGAGGCGATACGGCATGGCGTGCAAAGCATACGGCACAGATGCAAGAAACGTAAGTCCTATGTCCTTGCTTCGCTGCGAATCCTCTCGCTCGCTGCGTGCCACGCCGACGCACATGCCCCGCACCACCGTATCTCTGTTGCCATGAACACCCATCAACGTACCAACCACATCCTTGCGATGTGCCAGGAACTGGGCTTCGATAACGCAGGAATTGCCCCGGCCGAACCGACGCGATGGTCCGAACAATTGCGGCAATGGCTGGCGAGCGGGAAACACGGTGAGATGACGTACCTCGCGGAGCATGTCGAACTGCGGGTTGATCCTACTGTTATGGTGCCAGGCGCGAATGCCATTATCTGCGTGGCCCATCGTTATCACTCAGGTGGACCTGACCGATGTGATCCGAGCAGCCGTGAAGGTCGCATCGCCCGTTACGCACGCGGCAAGGACTATCACAAGGTTATGAAGCAGCGGCTGCATACGTTGTGCGACGAACTCTCTCAACGTTATCCCGAGGAGCGTTTTCGTGCGTGTGTCGATACCGCACCCGTGTTGGAGAGAGAGCATGCCCAGCGGGCCGGTCTTGGTGCCGTCGGCAAGAACACGCTGTTGATCCAGCCGGGACGAGGCAGTTACCTCTTATTAGGTGAGATCATCACCACGCTCTCGCTTGAAACGTCTGATTCCTTGCAGGACCATGACCCTTGCAGCACATGCACGCGCTGCATTGACGCGTGTCCAACAGATGCCATCACGCCGTGGTCAGTGGATGCCACGCGCTGTATCAGTTATCTGACAATCGAGCATCGCAGCGAGATTGATGCAGAGTATCACGAGGCCATTGGAGACTGGATTTTCGGGTGTGACATCTGCCAGGAAGTGTGTCCGCACAACCAGCCCACCCGACGAAGCCGCACGCAACGGATCGATGAGGCCTACTCCGAACGGCATACCGGCTTTGATCTCCTCGATGTCTTGAATTGGTCGGAATCCGATCGACGCGAGGCATTTTCCCAATCATCGATGAAGCGTGCCAAGCTGGGAATGATGAAGCGTAACGCGTTGATCGCAGCCGGAAACAAGCTGCGAACCAAGGATGATCCTCAATTGCGTGAACGAATTCATCAATTGGCCAGCGACGACACACAGGAGCCGATTGTTCAACAGACAGCCGCGCAGATCATGGCAGCGCATACTGAAGCAGCGCAGAAAAAAGCACCGGATTAACATCCGGTGCGTTGAGTGCAGAACAGGTGAGATCACAATGAATCAGGCGGATTCCGTCGCCGTTGCTGCGGCTTCGTCTGATTTCTCTTCCGATCGTTCGGCAGTCGACTTGGGCTTGCGAGATTTCTTCTCGACGAGTTCGCCTTCGTCGTCGATTTCCATTTCCTCACGTTCATCAAGCGGCTGATCGGGCTCGATTTTGATATAGATCTCTGTGCGAAGGTCTTTTTCAAACTGAATCGGCACGTCATAGCCACCCACTCGGCGAATCGGTTGACTGAGGCGGACTGAGCGGACGCCTACGTCGTACCCGGCTGACTGCAGTGCGTCAGCGATGTCGCGTTGCGTGACAGAGCCATACAGCACGCCTTGGTCATTGCAACTGCGGATCAGTTCGATCTCGACACTGCTCATGCGGCTAAGCAGTTCCTCTCGGGCGCTGCGAAGCGCTTCAAGTTCGGCTTGGGCTTTCGCGCGTTCTTCCTTGAGCGATTCCACGCGCGATGGGGTCGGGGCTTCGGCGAGGCCGAGTGGAAGAAGGTAGTTACGGGCAAAGCCGGGCTTCACCTTGACGATGTCGCCGACGATGCCGAGGTTCTCAATCGACTTGAGAAGCAGAAGTTCAATGTTCTTGGCCATGGTGTCGCTGTCCTTTCGTTGAAGTTAGAAGGCCGCGATGTTGCAGCCCTCAGCGTGTAGATAATGTGGTTGATTCAGAATGGGATGTCGTCATCCGCAATGGGTTCGTGCTGTCCGCCGCCACCCGAACTGCTGCTGTATGCGGGCTGGCTGCCGCCTCCTCCGCCCCCGGAGTCACCGCCGCGAGAGTCGATGAACTCGAAGCTTTCCACCACAACGCGGAGCTTTGAGCGGTTGGAGCCGTCCTTGTCCTGCCAGGTGTCAAGTTTGAGGCGACCTTCAATGAATACCGGCTTGCCCTTGGAGAGGTACTGCTGCATCACTTCGGCGGTGCGGCCCCACGCTTCGCAATCCACGAAGGTGGTTTCTTCGCGGTTTTCACCTTCCTTGGTTTTGTAGCGGCGATTGACGGCAAGGCCGATATTCGCCACGGCCTGACCGCTGGGGATGTGCTTGAGTTCGACTTCACGGGTCAGATTGCCCATGAGCATCACTTTGTTGTAGTTGGCCATATCAGGTCTCCCAGTTGGTGCTTGGCCGTTGAAGGCGAAGATACAGCTCGCATCTTAGCGGCTTGACGCTCAGTCCGCGTCGGATGTAGCAGACGCTGGAGCGGGGGCGGATTCATCATCGGCCTCCGACCCGTCGCTCACCCGGACAGCCGGAGCAGCTTGCTGCTCTTCCTGTTCGCGTAGCTTGATTTCATCTGCCAGTTCGGTGCGGCCCTCGGCAGCTTCCATCTGCTCCGGCGTCACGTGATCAGCACGGGTGACCATCGATCGCAGCAATTGTTCGGAGAGATTGCAATCACGCTCAATGCCTGCCAACTTGTCCGAAGCAGCGCGGAAATACACCAGGAAGTAGATGCCGCGTTTGTTGCCCTTGATCTCATAAGCGAGTCGGCGTTCATCCCATTTGCGGAAACTGATGATCTCAGCATTGGCGCGATTGAGAATCCCATTAATGTGATCCACCGCGGCCTGCAAATTGGCGCCGGCTGCGGGGGGGAAGAGGAACATGGCCTCATACGGGTAAGTTTCAATATCTGACACGAATCACCTCTTTTGGTCTGCGGTAGGTTTTAGTCTCACGTGAGCCGGTGGTGCTCTTCAGCTTTACGCCGACTCCCTGCGGTTGTAACGGTTCATGGCCTCAGTCAGCCCACTCGATGCCCAGCACACAGCAGCATCGACAGCTTCATTGAGTGCCGGTTCAAGTTGTTCAAGTTGATCTGGTCGAAAGCGGCCGAGCACGTAGTCGGATTGCGGGATATTGGGATCACGGTCAATGCCTATGCGAAGCCGGGCGTATCCTTGCGTAGCGAGTTTCTGCTGGATGTCCGACAGGCCATTGTGTCCGCCTGCACCGCCTTCGCTGCGAAGGCGAATCACGCCGCACGGCAACGCGAGGTCATCAACGATCACCAGTACATCTTCCGACACATTCAGTTTGTAAAAACGCGCGGCCTCCGCCACGGCCATGCCTGAACGGTTCATGTAGCACAACGGTTTGAGCAGGAGCACTTTCTCATCGCCAATCATGCCCTCGACAGTCGCGCCATGAAAACGCGACTTGGCAACCTCGCCCGGGGCGTACCGCCGCGCGAGAGAATCGAGCACGACAAAACCGACGTTATGTCGCGTCTTGTCGTACTGCGGTCCGGGATTGCCAAGGCCGACGATCAGCTTCATGTTCAGTCCTTACCTTCCTCTTCGTCCTTGGCTTCGGTAATGACCTCAGGTTCTGCGCCTTCAGCGACTTCGACCTCTTCGCCTTCGGCCTCCTCTTCATGAACGACCGAAATCTGCGCCACGGTCATGGTCGGATCAACCTCGGTGCGGACGCCAGGCGGGAGCGTCAATTCGCCGACGTTGTAGGACTGTTCCATTTCGCTGAGATCGACCTTGATCTCGTCGGGGATGGCGTCCACACGGCAGATGACTTCGAGTTCTGTCATGGGGTGACTGAGCACGGCGCCGGGCGTCTTGAGCATGGCCGGTTCGCCGGAGAAGTGCAATGCGACGTTGACGGTGACTTCTTCATCAAGGTCCACGCGAGCGAAGTCGATGTGAATGACGTTGTCACCGAGATAGCCGAACTGGATGTCTTTCACCAGGCAGGTCTGTGTCTGATCGCCGGCGACATCGATGTTCATCACGTGTGCGCCGTGATTGAGTAGCGTGACGACCTGCTTCTCATCGACACTGACTGGTACGGGGTCGGCCATGTGGCCGTAGATCACGCCGGGTAGCCGGCCATCCTTGCGAAGCCGATTGGCGTATCGCGTGCCGATGCGCTCGCGTCGCTCTGCGGTAATGGTGGGAGTTTCGTGTTGCATGGGTGGAGTTCTCCAGAGTGAATAATGTCTCGACGTTCAGACCGCGCTGGCTTCCAAGCTGCGACCGAACAGGGCCGAGACGGACATGTCATGATGAATACGGTGGACGGCCTCGCCCAAAAGACCCGCCACACTAAGTTGATGAAGTTTGTGCGACAGCGGAGCCAGTCGCTCACCGTTGGGAATCGTGTCAGTGATGATCACACGGTCGATCGATGTGTCGTTTAATCGTTCCATCGCCAGGCCGACCATCACCGGGTGCGTTGCTGATGCAATGATGCGTTCCGCGCCATGCTGCGCGACGAGCTTTGCAGCTTCGCAGATCGTGCCGGCGGTGGAGATCATGTCATCGACCATCAACACCGTGCGTCCCTTGACGCTGCCGATGAGGTTCGTCGAGGCAACGCGCGTGTCGGACTGACGTCGCTTGTCGATGATCGCCAGATCGCAGCCGAGCAAACTCGCGTACTTGTTGGCGACTTTCACATTGCCCACGTCAGGCGAGACGATGACCATCTCACCCAGTTCATCGCGGATTTCCTCGAAGTGCTCATAAAACACTTTGGTTGCGGACAGGTGGTCCACAGGAATATCGAAAAAGCCCTGAATCTGCGCAGCGTGCAAATCCATGCACAACACGCGGTCCGCACCCGCAGCGGTAATGAGGTTTGCAACCAGCTTCGCGGTGATCGGCGTGCGGCCGACATCTTTGCGATCCTGCCGGGCATAGCCGAAGTAGGGGATGACCGCTGTGATTCGCTTGGCCGAGGCCCGGCGGAGGCAGTCGATGAAAATCAGCAACTCCATCAGGTTCGAGTTCACCGGGTCGCACGTGGACTGCACGACAAAGCAGTCGCGGCCGCGCACATCTTCATTGACTTTCACGATCAACTCACCATCGGGAAAGACGTCCGTCTGCCCAGCAGCTAGCGGCAGATCAAGATGATTGCACATTGCGGTAGCCAGCGAGCGACCAGCTCGGCCGGCGAAAATCTTCAGATGATCACGATCAGAGGCGCTCATTGCTGCTGCTCCGTCGGCTCCAGTCGCGCTTGCAGGATCTCACTGACCTCCGCAAGCTGCTCAGGCGTGTTGATGGAAAGAATGTCCTCGGGCGGCACGGCATCCACCACCTCCACACCATGACCGTGCTTGAGCATCAGGGAAAGCACATCCGTGATGTAGTACTCCCCACCTGCGTTGTTGTTGTCGATCTGTGTGAGTAAATCGAACAGCGGACCAGTGCGGAAGCAGTAGTAACTCGGGTTCACTTCGCGAATCGCCAGCTCGCGCTCCGATGCGTCCTTCTGCTCGACGATGCGGGCAAAGCGGCCAGCATCATCACGCACGATGCGGCCGTACCCGGTCGGATCATCAATCACCGCCGTGGCTAATGTCGCGCCCACGTTGCCGGTACGGTGCACATTGAGCAAATCACGGAGTGTCTGAGCGCGAATTAGTGGGCCGTCACCGGCAAGGACGAAGGCATCGGCATCAGCCAATGCTGCATCGGCAAATACATCACGGGCCTGATCAACCGCATGGCCGGTGCCAAGCTGTGGTTCCTGGGTGACAAAGA
>PWVT01000220.1 GCA_003562195.1 Phycisphaeraceae bacterium
CACGAGCATCGCATGATTGGTCAGGCGCAACACGCGCAATGCGACGGCTGCGGGGTTTTTGATGCGGCGAAGCCCGGCTACGGACCCGGCCTTGTGTGAAGGGCCGTGCATGACGCACGCATCAAGTTCAACTTCGCCACGTTCGTTGGGCAGGCCGCCGTAGCCGACGGACATGTCATCCGGGTCGTCCTCGACGATGCCCACGCCTGCAACGATGGCATCGACGGGGTCGGCTCCGTCACGGATCAGTTCGACCGCCTTGTTGACGGCAGGAAGGCCGTTGCCCGAACTGATCGCCACCGGGCCGTTCGGTCGCGAGGAAGACGCTTTGGTGTGAGCAGCCAGACTCACTGTAGTAAGCGCGGTCGCGGCAGCGGCACTGGCGGAGAGGAAATCCCGACGGTTCAAGTCACGCATGACCCGCAGGATACACGAACTCCCGGCCGTCCATGGCCGAAGAGCAGCCGCGTGACCGCTTGCGTTGATTCACGCAGTATTGTTGGACATCGGCTCTGGTTCAAATGGCGGGCGCGGCGATTGTTCGCGCTGTTGATTGAACTGTGGCGCTGAGGTCGGCCTGAAGTCGGGGTAATCCACCACACGCAAAACCAACTCGCCATTGTCTTCGAGAATGTCCACCGATTGTGTTTCCATATCCATTTCGGTGTACGGTTCAAGCGTGAGACGATCCTGTGAACGCAGGTCCCAGCGGCCGCGATGAAGTGGCGGTTCATAACGGGCATCAGTTTCGTAAAAGAGATAGCGGCCGTCGCGTTCCAGTCGCAGGAGCTGGTCGCCGTTGGACCACCAACCGGTCAGATCCATGCGTTCATCCGGCCCGGTGGTGCGTGGAACATCGCGCTGTGTGCGTGTGTCATCAGGCATTTGACATGCTGCAAGCGCAGATAACGCGATGCCGACGAAAAGTAGTGAAAACGGTGTGCCGAGACGGCGATGACGTGTCAGATGGTTCATTGAAGCGCTCCTTTGCGGGCAGGTTCTATCTGCGTTGACGAATCGCCTTCTCCAACTCCGACTTATTCATCGTGCTGCGGCCACGCACGTTGAGGTCCTTCGCGAGGTTGTACAGTTCTTCGCGACTGCGTTCGCCGAGCGGGCGGTTGGGATTGCCCGTTCCGCTGGTTGTTTTCTGTGGCGTCCGACCTTCTACGCGTCGTTGCTTGTTGACGGTGCGGCTGGCGATTTCCTTGGCACGCTTGGTCGATGCGCCTTGGTCCTTTGAGGATTCCTTCACATGCTCGTACTGGCGTTCGTCCTTTTTGGACCATGCTTTCGGCATGGACAAACGGTAGCGAACGGGAACTGCGAAGTGCCTTGGGAAGTGACCCCAATGAACGTTTGCGCCGCCGTGCTGCTGCGGCCCGGGTTCAGGTGGCAAGCGGGAGACTGATCTTGTTCTCAAGGTCCGCGCTGGGGCGTGCGATCAGGTCGTAGCCGTCAGCATCGACGATCGTGCAGCGAATCAACTCCCCCGGGGCGAGCTTCTCACGGCTGTGCACGTAGGTGATCGAGTCCACCTGCGGGGCCTGGTGATAACACCTGCCGCGATACTGGTAACCCACCGCCGTGCTTTACTGGTCCGCTTCATCGATCAGCACATCAAACTCGCTGCGCTGCTCCGCCACGTATTGCGCGTTTTCAAACGCGATCTCCTGCTGGGCAAGCATCAGTTCCGCTTCACGCTCAACTTTGACTTCCTCCGGCACGCGAAGCTCATCATCAGCTTCCATTGTGCCGGCCGGTGTGCCATCTTCACGCGAGTACCGGAACACGCCCATCATGTCGAAGCCGAAGTCTTCGATGAACTCGAGCAATTCCTCGTGATCCTGCTGTGTCTCGCCGGGGAAACCCGTGATGAACGTCGTGCGGATCGCCAGGCCGGGGATGCGCTCACGCAGCTTGTACATCAGCGTTTCCTGCTCGTTGCGGGTAATGCGGCGACGCATGCGCGAGAGCATGTTGTCGGAGATGTGCTGCAGCGGGATGTCGATGTACTTGACGATGTTCGTGAGTGACGCCATGGCGTCGATCATCTCGTCCGTGAAATTGGTCGGATACGCGTACATCAACCGCATCCAGCCGGCATACCCAAGCCCGCTGCCGAACTCAGCAGCAACATCGTTCAGCGCCGTCAGCAGGCCAATCAGATCTCCGGGGTAGCGCTTGCCATTGATATCAACATGACGTGCTTCGGGCGAGTAGATGTCGTAGCCGTAGCTGGTCGTATCCTGGCCGATGAGGTTCAACTCGAATGCGCCATCGTTCATGAGCTGGCGTGCTTCTGTAACAATGCGGTCAAGCGGCTTGGAGCGCATCTTGCCGCGGATGGATGGGATCGTGCAGAACGCGCACTTCTGGTTGCACCCTTCGCTGACACGCAGGTACGCCCAGTGTCGCGGCGTGAGGCGCAGTCTGTTGGAATCATCCTCGAAGTAGCCGAGACCCTTGCCGTCCTTGCCATTGACGGTCAGGCCGGTGGTCTGCAGGCCGCGTTCGCGGGCAGCTTGCAGCGCGTTGCCCGCCACCCAGTAGGTGGGCAGGACGGAATTGTCGCCCGCGGCTTGCTCGCGGTCGATGCCACTGACGGCCTCGACGACATGGTCGCGGTCAAACACGCCGATCATTGCGTCGATTCCGGGCGCCCACTCCAGCAGCTTGGCCCGATGCCGCTGCACCAGACAGCCAGCGACGACCACGCGCTTCAGATCACCCTTTTTCTTGCGTTCGATTGCTTC
>PWVT01000073.1 GCA_003562195.1 Phycisphaeraceae bacterium
GTGGGCTTGCCGTTAACGGGGATATTGACCTCGACTTTGTCGGATGAATCGCGCACAAAGCCGTACTGCTCTTTCCATTGTGTGCACATGTTCACCGTAAGCTGCGCTTCCGGGTAGGTCTTTGTGATCAATTCATGGAGCTTCTGATCAACGGCATCGCCGGCCACCATGAGACTGAGTTGATCGTCATCGCCGGGCACCGTGCCGTGCATTCGGCAAAGGTCAGTCGTGCCTGCACCAATATCAACCACGAGCGTTTCATTGATGCGCCCGAGGCCGTACGCAACGGAAAATGGTTCGGAGACAACCATGACACTGTCGAGCACTTCGCGAGCGCATTCGATAATCGCCTGCTTGTTCTTTACCGTGGCCTGTGCAGGAACGCCGACGACGCCGTAGAGCACATCATCGCGGCCGGGTTCCATGAGGTTGACAAGATGCTTAAGCAGCAGCTTGGCAGCTTCGAGGTTGCGGTCGTGTTGGGCTTCCTCGACGTTGGTGCCCTTGATGACGCCCTGTTCCAGCGGGCGGTAGAGGTCGAGCGAAAGGCGGTTTTCGAGTGCCGTCTTGCCGAAGACAGGGTTGTTGCCGAGAAGCTTGCGGCTGACAGCATCCTTGGGCCAGCCGACGTAGCTAGCGATTGTCTTCCGCATCCCTCTCATCGAGACGATCGAGCTGCGCGATGTTCCAAGGTCGATGCCGAGGAGCAATGCATTCTCGGCAAGTGCGCTGTCGTCGGCGGATCCCGTCAATTCAGATTTCTGCATGTTATGAGTTCTCCATCCTCTACTCTTCAGGGGGCTTGATGCGAACTATGGAGCACATGATACTCGAGCGGGCACCAGTTCAAGCGGTCGGCCCATTGATTCCATACTCCTTGGACAATTTCATCAGCTTGAGATTGTGCTCAAATATCTCGCGAAGCACTTCATCGCGCGTTCTATCTTGAGACGATGCCTGTCTCGCTGCGTGCCGTGTTTCGCGCTCTGGAGCGGGGCGAAACCGCATGGAACGCAGCTCGCGCTCAAGATTCTTGATCGCTGCCTGCAGACGAGCCATCTCCGCTCGGACTTCCTCTGCACTGGCAAAGCGACCCTCAGCAGGCATCGCGGACGACGTGGCAGGCGGTCTGTCGCCATACAGTGATTCAAGCAAATGTTCGATGCGGCTCAGCGCCTCTTCCCGATCCTTTGTGTCCTTGCACGCCTCACGTGCCAATCCCATCACGCGTCTGGGAAACTGCGTGCGGTCGAGAATCCAGATCCCGCCACCGACGTGCGTCTTGGGCATCTGATTGAACGTGATGCGCACGCCGATCTCATCAAGGGCCGCCTGAAGTGACTGCGGAAACAGTCTGCCCTCCGCGTCGGGAGATATCGACTCCGCAATCACACCATGCGCATCGAGCGCCTTATGGACTGCCTCTTCGTTCGTGGCGACGAGGCGACCAACCACCGCTTCACCACTCACACCTTGAAGGCCACGAAAAAGATAATACACCGAGACGACTCCCTCGCGCCATGCTTCAACGCTGCGCCTCGATCCGGTCACGTGACCGGACCAAGTCGATCGACTGCCCGATCGTTGTGCAGACTATAGACGATTGACCCGCGATCGTCGTCGTTGTCAGCAAAAGGCAGTTTTTTTCATGAAGCGAATCGCTGCACGATGCAAACAATCACTCAATGCCCCGGCCTGGTGTCGTGGTCTTCCGTCATAGCTGGGTTCCATGCTTCATCACGGCCCCCGGACACGCGAAGCATGCAAATTCTGCCAACCGCGCTCTATCATGCCGAATCAATTGATTTCGTCAATGATCGATCAACAGTGCCAGTGCCTCCTCGGAACCGCGCTCGCGTGCCCAATCCGCTGGCGTCTCACCATGCTCGTCTTGAGCAAGCGGATCAGCGCCTTCGCTCAGGAGGAGACTGACTACTTCGGAATTGTTATCACCAGCGGCAATGTGCAGCGCCGTTGTCCCCTCAATGTCACGGGCATGGAGATCGACACCATGATCGAGTAGCATTCGACACAAGTCAGGACTGCCGAGCCCATCCGCCGCGATGTGCAGCAGCCCCAACCCGCGCGGGCTCGTAATGTTGATCGCGGCACCGCTCTTGACGAGATGCTGAGCGATCGTGTAATCGCCCAGCATGACCGCATTCCAAAGCGGGGCCATTCCGACATTGCAAACGGCATCAGGGTCAGCACCTGCTTGAAGCAGCACCTCCACGATTCTTGCACGCTGGTAGCCCACTGCGTAATTCAGCGGCGTGTTTCCATCGCTGTCACGAAGGCCCACCACTGTAGGATCGTTATTCAAGCACTTGACAACAGTATCCAGCGAACCAGATCGACTGGCAGCATGAATATCGCAGGGGCGATCGCACCCCAAGAATATCGCTGCGCATACCAATGCAGATAAAATGCGATACACGGGGTCCATGGTGACAGTTCCCATTTGCTGTCATTCTTTCTCGTTCATGCTGACTCGATCTCAGTGTGTTGGCACGGCGTGCTATATGTGACCGCGAGGTCGTTGTTAAAGCGGTTGGGAATCCGCTGCTCTGCTGGTTGAGATACTGGCGAAATGAGCCGGGGCATTTTTGGGGGTGTTTTTTAAGCCATTGCGCCGCCGGCGACGGTGACGGGGATGAGTTCTGGCTTCACGCGGGCTTCGAATTCATCGCGGTATTTGTTGACGATGGTGCGCACGGCCCAGTTGTTGCCGTCGGCGAGGCCGCA
>PWVT01000184.1 GCA_003562195.1 Phycisphaeraceae bacterium
CCGCGTGTGCATCTTCACGGGCGACCGACTCTCAGTCGCCAAACGCGTCGGCCAGGCCGTCGGTGTGGATTCTATCGAAGCTGAATGCTTGCCCGAAGAAAAACACGAAGAGCTCAAGTACCTCATCAATAAGGGGCATCGCACCCTTGTCGTAGGTGACGGCATCAACGACGGCCCGATCCTCGCTTCGGCTGATGTCGGCGTGGCGATGGGCCTTTCCGGATCAGATATCGCCACAAACTCTGCCGGCGTAGCATTGATGAATGATGACCTCAGACGCGTGCCGTTCCTCCTCGAATTGGCACGCAAAACGCGAGGCGTGATCGCGCAGAATATCGGTGTGTCCCTCGCGTGGGCCGTGGTCGGTCTCGCGCTGGCTGCAACCGGAAACCTGACGATTGTCTTCACCGTGCTCTGGTACATCCTGGCATACGTGTTTGTCATCGCCAACAGCTTCCGCTTGATTCGCTTTGGCGAAGGTGTCACCGAACAGGAGCAAGCACAGCATCGACTCGAAGCCAGTCGACTGGTCAAGCCCACACGCGCAGCACAGCGACAAAGCAGTGCCGCGGCTGCAGGATGATTCACCATCTGCAAATTCACAGACACAATTCCCAAAGATACACTGTGACAGTCGATCGGCGGCTATAGTCAAGGAGTTGTGTTATGCTGAGCTTGGGCTCAACGTTGGAAATGCTGCTGTCGATGCCGACCATCATCTTTGTGGTCGGCGGACTGATCGCCATTGTCTCCGTGCTCGGCGGCATCATCAGTAATACCATCATCGCCCGCGCACGCGAACGCACACGCCGCGAAATCGCTGCGTATGTCGCAGAGGGTACGATCGATGCTGACAAAGCCGTCGAAATGCTCAACGCCGGCCGCAGCAAGGACCGCTGCGAAACCAAGTTGTAATCGGTCACCACAATCCCAGGAGTGCCGCTATGCAAACGCTTGCTACACACCTGCTTGCTATTGAAGATATCCGAATCTGGCGGATGATCCTTCTCGCCGCTATTGTGATCGTGGGCATCATGGCTTGGTCGGTCACCATCATCATGACCACCCGCGCACGCGAACGCACCAAACAGGAAATCGCAGCGTACGTGGCTGAGGGTACAATCGACCCAAAGAAGGCCGCGAAACTCATCAAAGCCAGCCGAAAGGATCTCCGCAAGAGCGAAGTCCCCTGGGGCAATAGCGCGAGAACATAACCACCCGCCGAACCGCGATATCGCGATCGACAGCGCATCACGCACGCGCACCGACCAGCTCGGCAACGCCGTGTCATGCCATCCTACCGGGTGAGGAGATTTGAGAACTGGCTGCACTGAATCGTCACACGATATGCCTCCCTCAATGATCTCACTTGAATGAGCCGCTCAGAAGACGAAGGCCGCCAAGCCAATCGAAAGGTTGAAACACGGCGGCGTGGCGGCTGGCATCAATGTGATGAAATTGCAAGAAATAGAGTTGCACGGTGCTTCTGCACGTGGTACGGTGATTGTGCGAAGTCCATTTCTTTCTTTGCGCAAGACTTCGCTGAAAAGCGCATATTGCTCTGTTGCACAATCTCGTTCCGACAGCGTGCTGCAGAGCCGACTACCACGGGTCGGATGTCAAGAGTGGGAACGGCCTTGCTCTGACAAACAGAAGGGAGCACAAACGTGCATTCATTCAGTGTCCGAATCATTCATTTGATCGTTGTCGCGATCATGTTCTCTGCCATCGCGCTTCTTCCGAACGATGTCCATGCTGACACGTGCATGGAGTGGGATGTGAGCATCGGCCAGCCCGGTCTCAGTGGCCCTGTCACCTCAATGCTCGTGATGCCCAATGATGATGTGATCGTCAGTGGGAACTTCACACTTGCTGGTGATGTCGAAGTGGGCTTCATCGCACGATGGGATGGAACGGCGTGGCACGCGCTTGGCGATGGGCTGAACAGCATCGCCTTGGCGTTATCGCTGATGCCAAACGGCGATCTCATTGCTGCCGGGTCATTCACGCAAGCCGGCGACCGGCCAGCGAATCGCATTGCGCGATGGGATGGCTCATCGTGGCACCCGCTGGGTGACGGCCTCAACAATACTGTGCGCGCTCTCACCATCATGCCCGATGGCGACCTCATTGCAGGCGGTTCGTTCACCGCTGCAGGCGATGCCGATGCCCATCAAATCGCCCGCTGGGACGGCCAAGATTGGCACCCGCTCGGTGAGGGTGTGGACGGTCAGGCCGTGCGAGACATGGAACTGCTCGACGCTTCGCTGCATGTCGCCAAACGCTTCGTTGATTCGCAAGGTCAGATCCAGGCCTCAATTCGGGTGTGGGATGGTCAGTCGTGGTCCACGCTTCCATCGCCGGGCCCATTGGAGAGGGTAACTGCACTGAAGACCTTTGATAATGGCTCAGGGCCGATGCTCTACGCCACGGGGGCGCTCATCTCGCTCTCCGACACGGGCGTGTACATGCCGTGGACCGCTCGCTGGGACGGCCGGCAGTGGTTGCCTTCCGGCACAGCAATTCATGGCTACATCACTGAGTTGACCATCGTGGATGATGGCTCCGAAGCCCACCTCTATGCGGCTGTTCATAACAATTTCTTGAATCCAACCGCCCTTGTGCCCCGCCAGATCATGCGCTGGGATGGAACTCGACGAAGCACGAAGACCGATCAAGTCATCCGCGCATTCGCCGGCACAGGGCCGGGACAAAAACCCGCGATCTACATCGGCGGCTCGTTC
>PWVT01000268.1 GCA_003562195.1 Phycisphaeraceae bacterium
CTGATGAACATGCCGTCAACACCCGGCGCAGGATCGCCATCG
This sequence comes from Phycisphaeraceae bacterium, assembly GCA_003562195.1. Classification (GTDB taxonomy): domain Bacteria; phylum Planctomycetota; class Phycisphaerae; order Phycisphaerales; family SM1A02; genus PWVT01. The sequence goes on from PWVT01000268.1 coordinate 43, forward strand.
CTGATGAGGTAGCCGTTGTTGTTCCACAGACCATCGTTGCTGTCGATCTGCGGATTATAAAACCACTCGCCGTTGTCGCCGATGCCCATGGTGGACGTGGAGGCGCTGAGGGTGAATCCATCAGCCCAACTGTTCTGCCAGACGATCTCATCACCAAGCCAGACAAAACGGTCACCATCGGAAAAGCCACCGGTAAAGCCGACCTGACCAAGCGCGTTGGTAAACGGCGGCTGAACCAGATCGACCACCTGCCCTGCATCATTGGTCATGTCCTCCGCGAAGATGATGTCCACCGCCATCGGGTCACTGGCAATCGATGCCGAGCCAATCCCAAACGCTGATGCAGCAGCCAGCAAGCGGCCGATGCGGAATCGTTCTCTGTCATTCATTTGAATCTCCTCCTTCATAGTTGAACAAAACCCCACAAGAGTGTGCAGCTTCGCACAACGGGCGTGCCATGTCCACACCTTTCTGAGACATGACCGCGTTTCACCCCGTGATACCGACGCAGCTACACTGCACGCGTGTTCAATTCATTGCAGGGATTTCTCGCCGCCCTTGATGCTCAGGGCGAACTGAAGCGCATCAGCGAACCGACCTCGCCGCTGCTGGATGTCACGCGCCACGCCGACCGTGAAGCAAAACAACCTGCTGCGCGCCCCAGCACCGCCGCTGCATCGTTCGACCCCGACCACTGCAACCTCGGCGGCCACGCGCTGCTCTTTGACACCATCATCGACTGCGATTTCCCGCTGGTCATCAACGCCTACGGCTCCTATCGACGCATGGAACTGGCACTGGCATGTGATGAAACCGGCGGGTTTGAAGCAATCGCAGCGCGCATCGCGCAACTCGTCAAGCCACAGCCACCCGGTTCCATCAGCGAAATGCTTCGCGCTGCCAAGCAGTTTCTTCCACTGCTGCGCGTTCCGCCCAAGCGGGTCAAACGCGGCAAGTGCCAGGATGTGGTGAAGCTCACTGAGCGCGGCGAGGTTGATCTCACGCGACTGCCGATCATCAAATGCTGGCCGCTCGATGGCGACCCAACCGCAGTCGGCTACGACATCACACCAGAACAGGCCGGCACCGCCAAAGGCCAGGGACGCTACATCACCTTCGCAGGCATGCACACCATCCACGCGGATGATGAACACGTCGCCAAGCCGCCCAGCCACAACATCGGCATGTACCGCGCGCAGCTCATTGATGAAACCCACCTCGCCATGCACTGGCACATGCACCACGATGGCGCAAATCACTGGCGGTCGTGGAAGCGCGCGGGCAAGCCCATGCCCATCGCCATCTGCCTCGGCGGCGAAGCGGTCCTGCCCTATGCCGCCACCGCGCCGCTGCCGCCGGGCATCACCGAACTGCTCATGGCCGGCTTCCTGCACGGCAAGGGCATCGAAATGGTCCGCGCCAAAACCGTCCCGCTCTGGGTGCCCGCCAACAGCGAGATCGTCATCGAGGGCTGGGTCAGCACCGAATGCGGCGAAGTCGGTTTCGATCCACGCGCGCACGACCAAAGCCCAGGCATCGCAATGCCTGGGCGTTTGGGCCCCGGCGCAGTCTTCGAAGGCCCCTTCGGCGATCACACCGGCTTCTACTCACTGCCCGATCGCTACCCCATCGTCACCGTTACCGCCATCACCCACCGCCGCAACGCCGTGTACCCCACGACCATCGTCGGCCTGCCTCCCCAGGAAGATTACTACCTCGGCAAAGCCACCGAGCGCATCTTCTTCCCGCTGCTCAAGACGCTCATTCACGACATCGCCGATTACCACCTGCCGATGTTCGGCTGCTTTCACAACTGCGCATTCGTGAAGATCAACAAGCAGTATCCATTGCAGGCGAGGCGCGTCATGCACTCGATCTGGGGCGCGGGGCAGATGGCGTGGACGAAGATGATCATCGTCGTCGATGATGATGTGAACGTGCATGATGAACAGGCCGTGCTCGCCGCGATGATGCAACACTGCGATTTCGGCCGCGATGTGGAACTCGTCAACGGCCCGCTGGACATCCTCGACCACGCAGCGCCGCGCCTCGGCGCAGGCCACAAGATCGGCTTCGACGCCACGCGCACCATAAAAGGCGAAGAAACAACACTCTGCGCCATTCCAGAAGACGATACCGCACCAACGCCCAGGCATGGCAATGCCTGGGTTTCAGCGCACAACCCATCGTTCGCGCCCGAAACATGCCTCTTCATCGCCATTGAAAAGACGCAGCCGCAACAAGGCGCCGCCGCCATCGCCGCCGCGATGCACGCGCATCCGCACGCGCTGCTGATCATCGCAGTGGATGCAGCCGTGGACATCACCGACTGGCAGCAGGTGTTCTTTTACCTCTGCGCCAACACCGACCCCGGCCGCGATTGCATGCGCATAGCCAACCGCCTCGGCTTCGACGCCACCACCAAACGCCCCGGCGACAACCGCCACGGCCAACCCATCCGCGACTACCCGCCAGTGCTGAGCTTGTAAACGAGTCACCACAAAGCCATTTTCCCCCACGAAGCAGCAGAAAATCGGCATTTCGAAGTACATCCGCCGAAAGTTCTGGTACGCTGATCGCACAATGGGCGGGACCGGACCCGGCAATCACGAGGCGGCAACCAACGCCACAACCGATCGCACCACACGCGACCAACACCCACGCTCCGCGCTGAACGCCACCTACTACGGCCGTTGGTCCAC
>PWVT01000124.1 GCA_003562195.1 Phycisphaeraceae bacterium
CGGGTTACGCAGCATTGAACAGCACCTGAACCGTACGCTGCAGGATCAGCCGTCCGAGGTGATTCTTTCGAGCATTCAAACTGCGTTGATCGTGGTCGGCAGCGTCGTGGATATGGTCAATCCGGCGCGTCATCAACGGCTGCATCGCATGGCCGGCCATGCGGTTGATCGCGCGTTGGCCGCTGGACGGAACACGGCTGCTCCCAACAAGGCCGCAGCGCGGCACCGCGACGGCTCTGTGCGCCTTGTTGGTCCGTTCGCGCAGGTCACAGCTTGGTCTTGGCTCGATCCACCCTCGATCGCCCCTGCCCATCTCGCCGCATTGGGCGACACACTGCGCCAACTGGTAACACTCCGCTTCGGCCTCGACGGCACACCGCCGCAGACCTGCGCGGCGCTGGCAGAACGATTCGACCGCACCGGCGCAAGCATCGCGCGGTTGCTGGGGCGCGCCGAGCGCGAACTGCGAACCATGCGAATACGCGATTCGAAATAGGACTTATCGCTTGGAGAATTGGAACCGCTTGCGAGCACCCGGCTGGCCGTACTTCTTGCGTTCGACCTTACGGGCATCGCGGGTGAGAAAGTCATTGTCGCGAAGAATGGACTCAAGCGATTCATCGTACCGACGCAACGCACGTGCCAGACCGAGCACGATCGCCCCGGCCTGACCGGTGTATCCGCCGCCACGCACATTCACGTGTACGTCGATTGAGCCGAGCGTGTTGGTTGTCTTCAACACATTTGTGATATCGTTGCGATCACGGTCCTCTGTGAAGAACACATCATGCGGCTTCTTGTTGACCATGAACACCCCACTGCCCGGACGAATGCGAACGCGGGCCACCGCTGTCTTGCGGCGACCGGTTCCCCACCACCAGTGACCATCCGGCGGTGAGCCGCTGGGCTTGGGAACCGCTGCGGGCTTTGGGGCCTCGGGCGTTGCGGTTGCAGCAGCGGAGCTTTGCTCGGTGCTGTCGGAATCTGGGGTCGTGGGTGTGGTCTGGTCAGTCATGGGTGTTCGTGGGCTCCGAGGAGCGTCTCTCTAGAACTATGTGAAATTCGCCGTCATCGACGATCTGGAAAATCCTTACAACTCCAACGCCGTCGGCTGCTGCGCCTGATGCGGATGATCCTCACCGGCGTATACCTTCAGCTTGGCCAACATCTGCCGTCCGAGCCGATTCTTCGGCAACATGCGACGCACAGCGTCCTCGATAAGCCGATCGGGGTGACGCCCTCTCAGTGATTCGTAACTCTCAGATCGCAATCCACCGGGATACCCCGTGAAATGCGTCTTGACTTTCTGTGTGGCCTTGTTGCCCGTCATCGTCACACCAGCCGCATTGGTCACCACGACATAATCGCCGCAATCAACATGCGGGGTGTACTCCGGGCGATGCTTGCCCATCAAGATCGTGGCGATCTCCGTTGCAAGGCGACCGAGAATCTTTCCTTGAGCATCCACATGATGCCACTTGGCGGTGACATCTCCGGCTTTGGCAAAATACGTCTGACGTGGCATAGCTGCACCTACATTGATGAAACCGGCGAAACCCGCCGGAACGAGCGAATCGAGCAGCATAGCCATTGCTGCCATTGTGTCAACTTTCCGACCGGTTTTGACACCGCTTCGACCCGTTTTCGTCCCGAAAACACCCACTCGAACCGCGTTTGCGCACACAAAAACCAGCGACCGCTGTACACATCCAGCAAAATACGGCCGCCACCACCCGACCCGCCATCCGTCAGTACCGCAACCAACAGAGCATCCAATTCCAGCACCCGGCAAATCGCACCGTACGTCATGCCCGATAACCGATATGATCTGTTTTTGTACGGGTTTCACGCCAAGAGTATGCCACGCATTTCACGATATGCAAATGATCGATCGATTTTCCGTACTGGTACAGTTTGAATCCGGTGGAACAGGCGTCCCGCCTGAGGAACGTATCAACAGGCCCGAGGCCTGTTCCACTTTCAAACTGGACCAGCGCAAGGCCCATGACAAACTCGACAAGGCGGTGGACCTGTGTTACCGCCCGCAGCCGTTTGTTTCCGAGCGCAATCGGCTGGAGGTTCTGTTTGATCTGTACGAATCGCTCATCGCGCCGCTGCGCGTGACGAAGAAGAAAAAGGGAATACGACGGAAGAAGTGAACACCCAGGCCGTCACGGCCCGGTGCGGCGTTGGGGCGGTCGCCGCATTACTCATCGACGATTTCGATGGTGCTGTGGTCTTCCACGAGCAGTTCGTACACAAGCGCGACATCTTCATCGAGCAGGCGGATGCAGCCCATGGAGGCCTGCTGGCCGATGCTGTTGGGTTCGATGGTGCCGTGGATGCCGTACCCGCCGAGGTCCTGGATGCCGTCACTCACGCCGACGAGGCCAATCCAGTAATCGCCAATCGGGTTGTTGGGATCATCAGGGAGGAAGCGCTCACCGGTGCGCGGGTTGGTCCATTCAGGGTTGATGAGCTTTGAATTGGGGCGAACCTTGAACGTGCCGACCGGTGTGGAGTCGTACTCACCAAGGCCGACCGGGAAGCTGCGCACGTACACCCGCTGCGACCCGTCACCCATGTAGACATCCATTCGGTATTGACGTTTGTACACCACGGCATGGAACGGACCAGTCACGAGCTTGATGTTCTGGCCGGCCCGGATCGCCTGCGGACGTTGAATACGATTGATTCGCTGGATCAATCGCCAATCTGTTGCCACGTTCTGCGCGCGTGGCAGGCGTGAGAGTGCATCGCCGGGGCGAATGGTGTAGCCAAAGGCAAAGGGATCATCGGGGACGACTTCCGGGCTGAAGACCAGTCGCTCATTGAGTTCCGTGAGCGTCTGGCGAATGCGGCGAGCGTCCGCATTGGACAGGCCGCTGGTGTTCAATGCCTGGGTGAGCATTTGTCGGCCTTCAATGGGTCGATTGGAAGCGAGCATATCCATGCCGGCGCGCATGCGTTGCTCAGCCCGGCTGGCGGAGGTTGAGGCCTGTCGGGACTGCTCGCGTGTGGTCGATTCCTGTTCAGACGTTCGCTCGGACTGTGATGCCTGCGAGGATGAAGCGGCATTGGAGGAAGAAGTCGATGGTGTGGTCGGCTCGCTTTGGCGCGGCGACTGGGAAAGCGGCGCGCCCATCTCAATGCGCGGTTCTGCCGGCGAGACTTCGCTGGGCGAAACCTGCTTGGCAAGGGCAGATCGCATGGCCACATCCCGATTTGATTCATCACGCGGCGCGTCGGCTGCGCTTCGCTGTGGCTGTCGCTCGGACTGCTCTGATAGGTCATCACCCCCTGCGTAGATCACAGCGGGTGTGTCACCGCCGGAACCGAACAGTCTCCAGACTGTCAACGACACGACCAGTAACCCGATCAGCACGATCAAAAACGCCTTTCGCCCATTGCGGCGACGGCGAAACATGTGAGTATGCCGACTGGTCGGCCGGGCAAACTGGCTGGGAAGTGTCATCAAGACCTCCACACGAACAAAGGACAACGGTTAGGGGCGTCGGGGACGATTGTAGTGCATCGGCCCAACGCGGGGTTGTGCATGAGCGATGAGAACGTTCAGCGGTTCGGTCAGGAGACGGGCTTGCCGACGTTGGTCACGCGGCGATCGCTGACGACGATATCCACCGCGATATCGGTGATGGTTATGGGGACCTCATCGACGATCTGCGTATCAAACGCAAGGCCGAGCTTGATCGTGTTTTCTCGAAGTCTGGCGAGAAAGCGGTCGTAGTATCCTGCGCCGCGGCCGAGGCGGTGTCCATTGGCATCAAACGCCAGACCGGGCACGACGATAAGGTCCACCAGCGAAGGCGAGATCGCCGCTGCACCACGTGGCACGCGCACGCCGTGTTCATCCACTTCCATCACGCGGTCGTCAAAAGTCGTGACCTCGACCGGCGTCATGTCCATGCGCGAGGAATCGACGCGAGGCACGCATACGGTCTTGCCCATCTGAAAACAGCGAATCGCCAGGGGTGTGAGGTCCACTTCCCGAGCCAAAGGCATGTAGAGCATGAGCACATGGGCATGCTTGAAGGCCTCAAGCTGTGTCAAACGGGCGCACGCGCGAGCAGAAGCGACACGAAGTGTCTCATCGTCCATCCGCGCCAGGCGAGCGTTCACTTCAGATCGCAGCGCGGCTTTGAGCTTCTGCTGGTTGGTTTTATCGGGCTGGGACATCAGGAACACTCACAATCATGGGGCGTGTCTTGCACTCATCCGCAGGACACACCAACACAGCAGCCGCACACCGACTGCAAGAGATCATTCGCATCAGTGTACGATTCGGTTCTGTCGGCGATGGTGTTAATAGTGACACCTCACCTATCCGGCGTATTCCGGCAAGGTTAGCATCGGCGTACATGCTGTGCAGATACCAGTTTTTCTGTTCAATACCGTCCGCCGGTGCGGCTATCCTCCCCAGTTGCCCAGCAAGATCAAGAGGTCAGAGACATCGACAACGCAATCAGTGTTCAGATCAGCCGGACAGTCACTGCACTCGCTACATGACCCCCATGCACTCAACAGAATGAGCAGATCCGATACATCCACCACGCCGTCACCGTTGAGATCGCCAATTACACTTGGCGTGACCGTGAGGATGGCTGTATCAGTCACGGCCTGTGCGCAGCCGTTGTCAATCACGGCGTCATACAGCCCCGCGTCGTCCCGGCTGACTGACTCAATCACCAATGTTGCGCTACCGGCACCTTCAATCGCCACGCCATCGTGCCGCCATTGGTAGATCAACGGCCCGTCACCAGATGCATCGGCAGAGAACATCACCAGATCACCCGGCGCGACGTCGATTGATTGCGGATGCTCCGTGATGTCCAGCGATTGCTGCGGCTGGCGCCATGCTGCGAGAAACGAAGCGGCATCGCCACCCGCCTGGGTGAAATTGCCGCCGACCAGCAGCAGATCATGCGCATCCCAGGCATGCATCGAATGCACCGTGCCGTTGGTGCCTTCGTTAAGCGCTGACCACTGTCCATCTTGCCACTTGGCAATGTGATCGATGAACGCGCCCTGGCCACTGTTGAACCACCCGCCTGCATACAACGCGGAGTTCTCGCCATCGTCGTGTGAATACAGCGAGAACACGCGGTCGTCCATGCCTTCAGCGAGGGGGCTAAAACCGGTACCGTCAAAGCGAACGACGTAGTTGGCCGACTGGCCACCTGCAGCAGTAAAGACTCCACCAAGATAGACGGCGGGTCCGTTGCCATCATCGTGTGTCGTCATGGCGAGAACATTGTTTGCAACGTTGCCGGGTACGGACCACGACTGACCGTCCCACTTGGCAAACCGTTGCGCCGGGTTGCCGCCGGCCGTGGTGAATGTGCCCGCGACATACAGCGCTTCACCGTCGCCGAGATCAGCCACGGTCATGGATGTGATGTACCCGTTGAACGTGCCAGCGAGTGCTGACCATGATGTGCCATCCCAGCGCGCGATGCGTGTGGCAGTCTGGCCACCGGCCTGGCCAAAGTGCCCCCCTGCGTACAGCGCCGGTCCTGTACCGTCATCGAACACGGCCAGCGCGTGCACATCGCCGTTGGTGCCGCTGCCTAAAGCTGACCATGACTGCCCATCCCATCGGGCAACACGATTTGCGCTCATGCCATCGACAATTGTGAAGTTGCCTGCAGCGTACAGTTGTTCACCTTCGCCATCATCGAACACGATGAGATCGCGGACGATGTCATTCATCCCACTGCCAAGCGCCGCGAATGTGGTGCCATCCCACATGGCCATGCGATTGGCGGGCGTTCCGCCCGCAGCGGTGAACCATCCCCCGAGGTACAACCGCTCTCCTTGGCCATCATCAAAGCGTGTCATGGCCAGCACCGCGCTGTCCATGCCCTGTTCATCAACCGCCTCCCAATGCGGTTGACACGAGCCATCATCAGCGATGGTGAATGTGCAGATCAACCCAGCCAAGGCGATTGCGCTGGCGAACAGTGAACGGTTCAAATGCATGGTGCCTCCTCCACGTACGTCGCTTCACATGGAACGTGCTCGTCAAAGTACTGGGCCACACCCTATTGCAACATGCTTGAATTCGCAAGCATAAACGCACTTGCGCAAGAAACATCATTCGAACATCGATCGCGCATCGTGCGCTATTCCCGGCATGCTCCCCAGTTACCAAGCAATGCGAGCAAGTCGGACACATCGACCACGCCATCGCCGTTGAGGTCTGCCGGGCACGGCTCATCTGCGGGGCAAACACCCCATGATGCAAGCAACGCGAGCAGATCGGAGACATCGACCACGCCGTCGCCTCCGCTCGGCGCAATGTCGCCGAGGCATGGCGGGGTGCAGTCGATCATGTTTACTTCAAATGCATCGACCGCTGCCTCTACCAGTGCCTGCGGATCGTAATCCGAGGCGACGAATCGCACCTGCACCGCTTCGGTCAGCGGAACGAATGAAGAAACTGCAAACTCGTGGCGGTACCAGCCACCCATGACCTGCGGCCCATCAGGGCCGACGGTTTCGACATTGACCCACGTCTTGCCGCCGTCGCTACTGATATCGACTTCAAACACATCGTTGAACGGATTGGCCCCCGCGTGATTGGAGTACCACCGCCAGTAGCTGATGACTGCTTCACCGCCGTGAGAGAGATCAAACTGCGGTGAGAAGAGCGTCGTCTTTCCATGATCGACATCATTGGCGCCGGCTCCCCCGCCGGGATGCTGACCGGTGATGTAACACGCGTTGCCGACAAACGGTTCGTCCGGCTGAACCTGTTCACTCCCTACGGTGGTGCCCACCGGATTGGCGCGCTCCCAAATGCCTTCGGTCGCGTCGTCATCCGGAGCTCCGACGGTCCAGCCGAGATCGGTTTCGAAATCATCCGCAAAGCTTACGGTTGCGGCATAGCCGACAATCGAAGCAAACGTTTCCGCCGGTGCTTCGTGCGGTTTGCGCTGCACAAGGTCAAACTGATTCATCGCGGAGAGATACCACGACACGCTTGTGCCACACGGAAGCGGCGGGAACACCGCGTCATACGAATTGCCACCGATGTGCACCAGTTCAACCGTTTGTTCTCCTTCACCGATGTCATAATGCAACATCGCGCTACCGGGTGAGACTTCCTGACCGTCGCTGGGGATGATGTTCACCCGGACTGCCTGGCCGGATGGATCGAGCAGTTCCGGCGGGCCGTCGGGTAGTTCAAACTCCAGCGGCAAGTCGCCCACCCACCAGACAAACAGCCCTTTTTCGATATCGCTGCCGATGACGACGCCGCTGGGATAGAACGGGAAGTTGCTCCAAAGACTGTTGAAGTTCAGCCCGTCACCTTCCGGGAACGTATTGAAAAACGCGACTTCCTGCGGCGAATGTGGGTTCGTGGACAGATCAAACACGCGCAGGCCGCTGCGGTAATTCGCGGCCAGCATGAGATTGTCGCGGATGTAAATGTTGTGGCCGATACTGTTCTGGCCGTTGGTGAATGTTGACACCTCAAACGGGTTTGTCAGGTCCGACACATCGATCACGCGCGTGGTGGTCGTCAGGCCATACTCGATTTCTGCAAGTTCATCGTTGAGGAAGACCAGCGTTCGGTCGTCATTGAGCCAGCCCTGATGCGAGAACGCTGGGAAGGAATAGCTGGTAAAGCCAAGCTGCACGATGTTGGACTTATCGGTGACATCAAGAATGTCCAGTCCGGGGTTGCCACCGTTGTTCTGGTCGTTGGAATAGAGAAACGCAACTTGCATGCCCGCGTACGGCCCTTCGGTGTATGTCACCACTTGGGCATCGTGGACGTATCGCTCGTGCCATTCACCGACAAACGTCGGGTTTGCTGGATCCGCCAGACTGTAAAAACGAATGCCGATCGTGCCACTTCCACCTCCGCAGCGGTAGAGGTAGCCACTTTCTTCATCAAGCGCGACATTGTGGGTGCGTGTGGTCGGCAGCGAGCCACCTTCAGTCACCGAGTTGATGTGATCAACGATGCCATCATCGATCTGCGACAGGTCAATGACCTGGATCCCCCCGCCCTGACCGCCCGAACCCTCGCTGACAATGTATGCGTAGTGCTCGTACACCTTCATATCGCGCCACGTGCTGCTAATGCCGGGAATCATCGCAATGATCTGCGGATCGCCGGGGTTGGTGATTTCAACAAACCCCGTGCCGTGCGACAAACCGAGCATGGCATACTCGCGACCGGATGGCGAGACGTACCCCCAACAATCATTCGCCGCTTCATGTTCCTCGCCAAACTCCGGAATCGGTAGCCAACTGAGCAGATGGACGTTCTTTGCAGGAAAATGCATGCCCGGATAGCCCCCTGCGCCCGCGGTGTAACCGTCGCCTTCATACGGTGGCAGCGCATCGGAACCATGGCTGGGATGATCGTGCGCGTGCAACAGACTCACGGTCACTGCGACGCACATCCCTGCTGCGCACACACTGCGTATCGCGCTGCATCTCACGGTCATTTCAACTCCTTCGCTCGGTCTGTGGGGCGTTCCAGTCCTAATATACGGCCAGTACGAGCAGATGCGAGGACCAATCGTCATTTTCGCCAACCAATGGCAACTGATTCAATCCTTGACACGGCTAGGATGTATCGATGCAACTCACTGTCAACGGCGAACCCGAACAATTTGACAGGCCCTGCACCGTCACCGACCTGCTCGAACGGCGTGGACTTTCCAGTGCCCCCTGCGCCGTTGAAGTCAATTCTCAACTCATTCCCAAACGCCATCACGGCGACTATGAACTCAACGATGGCGACACTGTCGAAATCGTGACCCTCGTTGGTGGAGGATGATCCTCGTGCCCGATCGGTGGTGCTTGTGTTTCTAGGCAGGGCATTGTGCCTCACCCCTGACCAGTTGCCGCTCTAGTCGCGCAATGGCGTTGTTCATCCGCTCGCGGCGGTTGGGTGTCATGTTCACCCCGGGTTCGATGTGCATCGCACGAATCACCAGCCGCCCCCCACCATTGCCATCGCGGTGAAACTTCGGGTCAACACGGCCGATAAGCCGATCGCCTTCCAACAGGGGCATGACGTAATATCCGTACACGCGTTTCGCAGCGGGCACGAACGCCTCGAAACGATAGTCAAAACCAAAGAGCCGCGACAATCGCTTGCGATCGCGCACCACCGGATCAAACGGACACAACAGGCGCACCCTTCGCAGGGGTGACGATGCACGGTCCAACCGCTCGGGCCAGTCCGCCAGCGCGTAGCTCGCCAACGGCTTGCTTGCATCCAACGGCTCGACCTGCACCGGCGTCAGTTCACCCGACTTCATCGCTGCGACACACCACTGCTTTGCCTCCGATGGGCTGATGGCGTTCCAGAATGCAGCAATCTCTGTCGGCGTGGCGATGACCAGACGCTGCATGGCGGAACGGCACGCCCAATCGAGATGTGCTGCCGTATGCGGTTCGTCGCGTGCGTGCCACTCGGGCAACACGCGTTCCGCCAGGTCATACACCTTCTGAAAGTTTACCCGCCGCGCGATCGCTAACTCTCCTGATCGCCACAGATGCTCGAGCGCGATCTTCTGCGGCTTCCACCCCCACCATGTCCCGGACCTGCCATCATGCTCAAAATCCTTCGATTGCAGCGGCCCTTCCCGTTCGATGCGTTGGCGAACATGCTGAATGGTCTTGCGCGGCATCGACCCCAGCCGCTCCTTCCACCACTTGCTTCGCACAGCGCGCTTTGCGTACCGAATAAACCGCTGCTTCCAATACGGAAAATACTCAACCGGAATCGCCGAAGCATCATGCGTCCAATGCTCAAACAAGGTCCGCTGGTGTTCAAGCAGAGATGTGAGGAGTTTGGGTGAGTACCCGTCCAACCGACTGCCGAGCGTCAGATGGTGCGCTCGCTGCACAACGTTGATGCTGTCAATCTGCACAAAGCCAAGTTGTGCAATGAGCGCATTAAGCGCGGCCTCATCGGCCTTGCGCCTCGGATTGTCCAGCAGCCCCTGTGCATCAAGCAGCAGTGTGCGAGCGGCGGCTGCCGGGACTCTCTCGACGGAAGCGGTACGGGGCATGGCTTCGCACATGCTACGAGCGAGCGGCCAGTTCGGGTACCATGCGCAGCGAAATGAATGTCCTGAACCTGCTTGCCAACACACGGTTTGCCACTGCGACGATTGAACTGTCTCCTGAGCCATTGCTGGAGCGGATGTCAGAGTTGCTCCGCGTCCCGCCAGATGTGCTGGTGAAACTGCTCAGCTCGCTAGTCATCATCCTGTTGCTGTTGCTTGTGCGTGCCTTGCTCTTGCGATTCGCGCGCACTCAGATTGAAGACCTGGTCCGGCATCACCGCTGGCGACGGACGATCAATTATGTCATCAGTATCTTGGGCATGCTGATCATTGCACGAATCTGGTTGCCCGGTCTGGAACAAATCGGCGTGTTTCTTGGGCTGGCTTCGGCTGGACTGGCGATTGCGCTGCGCGACCCGCTGTTGTGCATCGCCGGCTGGCTGTTCGTGCTGGTACGACGGCCGTACACCCTCGGGGACCGTATCGAAGTAGACGGCACCATCGGCGATGTGATCGACATTCGCATGTTCCAGACGTACATGCTTGAGGTGGGCGGCTGGCTGGAAGGTGAACAGGCCACCGGCCGCATTGTCATGCTACCGAATTCTGTGTTCTTCATCTCACCCGTTGCTAACTACACGCGTGGCTTTGACTTCATCTGGGATGAATTGGTCGTGCGCTTGAGCTTTGAAAGTGATTGGCGCAGCGCCAAGAAGCTGCTGCAGACGATTGCAGACACTCAAGGCGCGTTCATGTGCGACAAGGCCCGTGAGGAACTGCAGCAAGCTGCGGCCAAACACATGGTCTTTTTCCAGAACCTCACGCCCACTGTGTACACCTCCGTACAGGAATGGGGCGTGCAGTTGACAGTGCGATATCTGACTCCAACCCGCCAACGTCGCGGCACCGCACAACGGTTGTGGGAATCGATCCTTGACGCATTCGCTTCTGAGGACAACATTCGCTTTGCGTATCCGACGACGCGGTTTTACACCGGAAATGCAGGTCCCAAACCGGGTGTGGCCCCGAACGTTGAAAAGAACTGACCGAGATTTACCGCTGGGTGTAGGGCGAGTTTGTTACCTGGGTGACGCGCTGGACGCGTGTGCAGGCGGTCAGTTCCCTCGCGCCAGCCAGCGATCCTGCTGAAATCGATGTCGATTCAACTTCCGATCTTTGTATCCGTCAGCTGTCAGTTGTGGGGCAACGCCGGCTACTATGTGCAATGAAGACCGCGACGCACTCCAAGCGGGGTTTGCACCCCAAGTTTATCGGCAACGCCAATTTTCAGAGGGAACTCAACGAGCGCGTTGCTAATTATTTCGAGCGTACTGGCAAGCCGCGGCGCGATTGTCCGCAGCTTTATCTGAAGACCGCGATCCTGCTGGCCGCGTTTGCCGGGCTCTATGTTGCGCTTGTCTTCTTTGCTCAGACATGGTGGCAGGCGATTCCACTGGCTGTTCTCCTCGGCTTCGCCACCGCGGGGATCGGCCTGAACATTCAGCATGACGGTGGGCACGACGCCTACTCTGACCGACCATGGATCAACAAACTTGCCGCCATGACGCTCGACCTCATTGGCGGCTCGTCGTATGTCTGGCATTACCGTCACACCGTCCTACATCACACGTATGTCAACATTACCGGCCACGATAGCGATGTCGATCTCGGCGTGCTCGCCCGAGTAACGCCCCATCAGAAGCGTTATCCAATCCATCGCTGGCAACACTGCTACATGTGGCCGCTCTACGGCCTCATGGCGATCCGTTGGCAGATTTTCGGCGACTACCTCGATGTCATTAAGGCCAATGTCAGCGGCCATCCGATCCCGCGTCCCAAGGGCTGGGATCTGGCCATCTTCCTCGGGGGGAAACTCACGTTTCTCATCATTGCACTTGGCATCCCGATGATGTTTCATCCATGGTGGGTGGTGTTGATCTTCTACGCCACGGCTGCGATGGTCGTCGGCGTCACACTCAGCGTTGTTTTTCAACTCTCACACATTGTTGAGGAAGCGGAGTTCGTCGCGCCAACCGAAGCTAACCGTATCGAGAACGCATGGGCCATTCACCAGGTCGAAAGCACCTGTGATTTCGTGAGGCGAAGCCGGATCGCCGCGTGGCTGCTCGGGGGCTTGAACTATCAGATCGAGCACCACCTCTTCCCACGCATCTGCCATGTGCATTACCCGGCAATGTCGAAGATAGTCGAGCAGACCTGCCGCGAGTTTAGCGTGAAGTACAACGAACACCGCACGTTCTTTGCCGGCTTGGCGTCGCACTTCCGCTGGCTGCGGCAAATGGGCTTGCCCGACCGAGCGAGTGCCGGGTAGGTCGGACGCGACCAACCCAGGGCCGTGCGACCCGCACATTTTTCATTGAGAACGGGCAACTTCACGTCCTGCAAGCGTGGAACAATGCCTGCTCCGGCCATCGTATCAATTTGACATTCGGCGCCCGCATGACATAATTCGTTATCTGGCGAATTATGGATATTATGATGCGACAGTTCATGGACATCACCAAGGCCCTTGCCGACGAGACCAGGGTGCGAATCCTGTTGTGCCTGCGGCGAAAGCCGCTGTGCGTATGCCAGATCGTCGAATTGTGCGGCCTTGCGCCATCCACCACATCCAAGCACATGACCATCCTCAAGCAGGCGGGCCTGGTTGATTTCGTCAAGCGCGGCCGCTGGGTGTATTACTCCCTGCCCGGTGACGATGCCCCGGCACTGGTGCATGAGACCATCGCATGGGTGCGTCAGTCACTCGCCCGTAACAAGACGGCTGTGCAGGATGCCAGGACGCTCAAGGCGATTCTTGACGAACCGCCGGAAGAATTGTGCAAACGGCAGATGGCACGATGCTGTTAGGAGGAATGTGATGGATCGTCTGAACGTGCTTTTTCTGTGTACCGGCAATTCATGCCGCAGTCAGATGGCTGAGGGGTTTGCCAATGCATTGCACAGCGATCGAATCGCCGCCTACTCAGCCGGCACGGCACCCGGGCCACGCGTTGACCCTCGCGCGGTGCAGGTGATGGGTGAGATTGGCGTTGACATTTCCAATGGGCGGCCGAAGCACGTGGACGATCTGAGTGATGTTTCGTTCGGCCTCGTGGTGACGGTGTGCGATCACGCCAATGAACACTGCCCGGTCTTTCCCGGATCAACGACGCGCGTCATGCACAGTGGCTTTGACGACCCGCCGCAACTGGCGGCTGTCGCTGCTCACGATGAAGAGGCGCTGCGCCATTACCGCCGTGTGCGTGATGAGATTCGCGCGTTCGTTGAACAGTTGCCCGCTTCTCTCTCCAAGAACCAACAAACCGCATGAGCGATCAATCAAGCAATTCCACCGATAGCGGTCTGGGCTTTTTTGGCAAGTACCTTTCCATCTGGGTCGGGCTGTGCATCATTTTCGGGGTGGGGGTTGGGCAGATGTTGCCGGCCGTGCCGGAAACACTCAGCCGATTCGAGTATGCCAGCGTGTCGATCCCTGTGGCGATTCTGATCTGGCTGATGATCTATCCCATGATGGTGCAGGTTGACTTCTCCAGCATCGTCCGGGTGGGTACGCAACCGAAAGGCCTGACCATTACGCTGGTGGTGAACTGGCTGATCAAGCCGTTCACGATGTTCTTCTTCGCGTGGCTGTTCTTCAAGGTGATCTTCGCCCCGTGGATCGAAGGTGAACTGGCAACGCAATACCTTGCGGGGGCGATCCTGCTGGGTGCAGCGCCGTGCACGGCGATGGTGTTCGTGTGGAGCTATCTCACGCGCGGCGATGCAAACTACACGCTGGTGCAGGTTGCGGTGAATGACTTGATTCTGCTCGTCGCCTTCGCGCCGATCGTGCTGCTGTTGCTGGGCATCAGCGACATCACAGTTCCGTATGACACGGTGTTGCTTTCTGTGCTGTTGTACATCGTGGTGCCGCTGGCGGCGGGTTTCATCTCGCGCGTGGTGATCATTCGCACGAAAGGTAAGGCATGGTTTGACAACGTCTTCCTGCCTCAGCTCTCCCCGTTTGCAATTGTCGGCCTGTTGATGACGCTGGTGCTGCTGTTTTCCTTCCAGGGCGAGGTCATTCTCAATAATCCACTGCACATTGTGCTCATCGCGGTGCCGCTGATTATTCAAACGTTGTTCATTTTCGCACTTGCCTATGGCTGGGCGAAGTTATGGAAGGTGAATCACGAAGTCGCTGCCCCGGCGGCGATGATCGGCACGAGCAACTTTTTTGAACTGGCAGTCGCAGCAGCGATCGTGCTGTTCGGCCTCAATTCCGGAGCAGCGCTGGCAACCGTAGTCGGTGTTCTTGTGGAGGTGCCATTGATGCTGCTGCTGGTTCGTTTCGCTAACGCAACGCGCGGCGCGTTCCCGTGTTGCACGCCGATGGAAACTGATCCGCCGACCACGCCCATTCACCCCACTTCATCCTGAAAGGGATTTTCATGACCGACTCAACGCTCAATATCGTCAAGGACAAATACGGCTCTGTCGCTGCCAGCGGCCTTTCCAGCCGCCATGCAGGCGTGCACGCTGTGGCGGAGGCATTTGGCTACACCGCGGATGAACTTGCATCCATCCCCGCTGGCGCGAACATGGGCCTTTCCTGTGGGAATCCGACTGCGTTCGCCAATTTACGTGAAGGCGAAACCGTCGTCGATCTCGGCTGCGGCGGCGGACTGGATGTGTTTCTCGCAGCAAAGAAAGTTGGCCCGGCCGGCAAGGCCATTGGCATCGACATGACTGAGCGCATGATCGATTTGGCCAGAAGAAACGCCATGACTGGCACAGGCGAGATGCCCGGCAACATTGAGTTTCACCTGGCGACCATCGATAAGCTGCCGCTTGAAGATGACTCCGTGGACTGCATCGTCAGCAATTGCGTGATCAACCTTGCACCGGACAAGGATGCGGTGTTCCGTGAAATCAATCGCGTGCTCAAGCCCGGCGGGCGTGTGGCTGTGAGTGATCTTGCATTGAAGCAGCCCCTGCCTGAAGCGTTGGCGCAGGACATCATGGCGTACGTCGGCTGCATCTCCGGAGCGCTGCCGATTGAATCGATTGAACCGAAGTTGACCGCAGCGGGTCTCGCGCATGTTCAGGTACAGGACATGAAATCCGATCTCAACGCCTATGCCCAAGTCGAAAATCAGTCCGGCTGCTGCTCACCGGCCATGGACAAAACTGCGGCGTCAGCGAGCAGTTGCTGCGGCGGATCGGAGCCAACCATGCATGGTTCGCTGACCGAGGTGCTCAAGAAGTATGATGTGAACGACTACGTCGCGAGCGTTCGCGTGTATGCGGTCAAGCCGTAACGCCTTACCGCCCGTCATCGGGCACCGTGACGGTGCGACGCTCGGATGTAATCAAGGCGGGGATGGTGATCTCTCGATTGAGTCGACCAGAGCCATGTCGATCTGCCACGGCAATGCGCACAGTCTGTCCCGCCAGCAGTTCCACCCCGTTGGGAATGTGGAACATGCGAATCGCCATCTGGCCGGGTTCCAGGTTGGCAACCAGGCGGCGGTCCTGGCGGATGTTCGCGCCCATGACAAATGCATCGGCATGGACCGGATCAGTACCCGGCTGGCCGGTGTTGGTGATGTACTGCGTAATCACAATGTCGGCCTCGCCGGTCTCGGCATTCTCAACAATCCGCCACGTGGCGGCCAACTCAATTTGGTGCAGCCCCACCGTCACCGGAGTGGACAGCGCCAATTGATACGTCCCATCGGCTTCGAGTACGACCTGCGCATCAAGCGTCGTCTCACCCGCCAGTACGCTGCGTTCAAAAATGATCTCAAGCGGAAGGCGTGTCTCGCTGTTGGCGGCGATGGAGAACTCATGGCTGCGCGGCGTGATGCGCCACTGGGCCTTGTCATGCACGTGAATGGTTCCTGACAACGGCATGTCCCACGGGTTGCGCAGCACGATCTCGTGCTCATGTGTGCGATGTTCCGAGGGTATAAACGGCGGGTCAAGCGCAAAGCCGCCTCGAAACTTCACCAACGGCAGACTGATATCTTCGATGAACATTGGCGAGCGCGTGACTTGCACTGTGTGTTCGCCAAGTGTCCCCCCCGTCAGAGGGATGTTCGCCCGATTGCCGAACATATCAATGCTGGTAACATCGTGATCGGCAAGCTGCATGCGCAGCGTGGCGGGAGTCAGGCGATCTGTCCACAGTACGATGACATCGTCACCGCTTTCTCGACCGCGGAACATCCAGCATCGCACCGCTTCGCCCAGTTCCATTTCGCCGACGAATGTGCGATCATCAAGGCGCTTGGCAAGTTGGCTCCAGACAATGTAGGTCGGATCGGGTGCAATCGCACCGTCTTCGCCGAACGACCACGGGGCGGGCAGGTAGATGGTGTCAATCCCTGTGCGATGGCCATGCAGCGCGCGAAAGAAAGCATCTTCAATGCGGCGGCGTTGGCTTCCTGCTCCGCGATGGTGCGCCGGCGCCACCTCAAGCGCAGCAGTGAACGGTGACTCATGATCGGCCCATTGCTCAGCAAAGGATTCAATCGCATCTGGACGCACATGCTGAGGAATAACCATGCAACGGCCCTGCACACGGAGACGATCGCTCACACGCTGCTCAGCGGGAAACTGCAGCATGATGCGCGGCATAGCGACGAACCGGCCAAGCGTCGCCAGCGCGTCATCTAGTTCGCGCTGCAGGTCCGGCCAGGCAGTCTCGGGCGCATTGACCTGCCATTGATGCATCTCAACGCCGAGGTTCAACAGCAGTTCCATTTCATGACGCCATGAATCATGGACTTTGGACAAGCCGGCCAGCGCGATGAGCACTTCATCCGGCGCGATGTCCAGTGCCTCGACGATGGCAGCCGGTACGGTGTCAAGTGCCATCGTCAGGTGCAACTGGTCGGCGATGAGTGTGCGAACAAATTCTCGCTGCTGTTGCCTCTGGACACGTTCGAGGTGTGGCTGGTCAGGTTCGCTCGACCAATGCGGCAGCACAACGGCACCGATATTGAGATGCCGAACCAGATCCCGGAGCGTTTCCGCCTGCAGCGTCCAATGATCAGGCAAAACGACACCGAAGCGACGATCCGGCCGCAATGGCCTTGAGCGTGCAGGTGGTGCAAGGATGGAAAAGTCCAGCCACGTACGCGCGACCAGATCGTCCGTATTGTCAAGCTCCATCACTGCGCGATACCAGCCGTAGTCAAGATCGCGCAGCGACAGCTTGTGGACAGTGCGCGGGGCAGGGAACGTCGAATCGTGAACGACTCTGCCATCAATATCGAAGATACGCAGCCGCGCACGCAGCGTCTCCCGTGCGAGATCGGTCACGAGCATCGATAGCTTTGGGTTCGTGTGATTCTTTGTAGCAATGACGTTGCCGGGCGCATCGGTCGACATTTCCACGCGCGGGATATTCCAGACGGTGAGATCATCAAACCACGCTTTGCCGCGCATGTCCTCAAGCACCGGAGAGTCGTCATCAGCTCGGTGTTGATCGAAAAAATGACGTGGCTGCAGCAACTGCAGTTCCACGACGATGTCTGCAGCATTCTCCCACTGCCCACGTACTTCGACGGTGTGCGTTTCCCATTTACCATTGGTCTTGATGAGGTCGCTTGTGACACGGCTGGCCTCAATGACGTCACCCCTTGCATCGTGCAGCCAAGCAACAAGTCGGGCTCGGGCATGGGTCAGGCCCTCCGTTCGCACTCGGACCGCCACTGCGTAATCAGCGAACGGAACGACCGGGACCACAGCCGTTGGCACACGTGCCGCCATTGAACCGCCATCGAGCGAAAACTCGAACGACCAATCGCCGCTGTACGCAACTTCATTCGTGAGCTTCATCGTGCCAAACGGCGGGAAGCCCTGCGCTGCGCCGCCTCGGTCAGCGCCATAACGATAAAAGTGCAGCGGCATTTCGATCGGCGACTTCGCGGCCTCTTCAAAGTCGAAGTGACGAACCATGCGGCTGAGCGTGGGGAGCTGGCGAACCTGCTCATCGTCCAATGCCGGCTGGTGCTGGGCACGGGCAGTACCGGGCTGGACGAACATCGCCAGAACGCTTGCCAGAGTTGTCAGGGCCGCCAGCGGCACCACAGCATGGTTCATGGGTGTGTTATCGGTCAATTGGCGCAACAGCTTCAGGTTTGCCGATCTCTAAAGAACGCCGATTCCACGTTAAACCACCATGGCTGCACTCGTTCGCACATTGATCACCACTACCGTTCTTGCCGGAGTGGTGCTGTTGATTTTCTGGCGCGTGAGCATCGATCACCGGCAGCGCTCCATTGATGAACTCACGCAGCTCAATGAGCAATTGCAAACGCAACTGGAAATGCGCCAGCAAATGGTGCAGCGACTGAGCACCACCAGGCGCATCGGCCGCGTGGAGATTCTTGATCAGCGCACAAACAACGGCGAAGTGCTCGAAACCGATGTGCTGCTGATCGAACTGGATGAACGCGGCCGGGAACTGGCGCGGCAAACCTTCACCGTCCCTGGCGATGTGTTGTTTCTTGATGCACTGACCGTCAAGTTCGATCACGAGTACGTCGCGGAAGGGCATCCACTGTATGGCCGGTCACTGGTACTGCTGCGACGGGTGTATTCCGAACGAATGGCCCCCGCCGACGGTTTTGCCATCGACACACCGGGAGCAACGCCACCGGCCTATGCCGGCTCAGAGATGGGCCTCTACGAGCAGCGCATCTGGGATTCCTTCTGGAAGATCGCCACCGACGCCAAAACGGCACGGTCGATGGGCGTGCGCGTGGCGCAAGGCGAAGCGGTCTATAAGCCGGTCGAGCGCGGCCAGGCGTACGACTTGCTCGTCGATGCCGCTGGAGGGATCAGTCTCACCCCCGCAGACCCATCCGATCACGTGCACATCTCCCGCGCACAAGACTGATGCACATCATTCCGGCTCGTCGATCGAACCGGCAAAGGCCAGCGGCTCGATCCGCTGCACCGTCACCGGGCCGATCATCCTCACGCGCTGCAAATCGTCCAATCCCTCGAACGGGCCATGCGTCGCGCGATCAAGCACGATGCGTTCGGACAGTCGCGGCCCGATGCCGGGCAGCAGGATCAATTCCGCCTCATCGGCACTGTTGACATCTATGCGCAGATCAGGCAATGCGCGTACGACATGGCCATGTTGATCCGTCACGGTCGTCGTTCGGTGCATGAGCAGCGCGATGCTCACAATACCGATCGTGAGCATTATGAGCACCAACTCCAGACCAGTGTCCCGAATACGCTGCGATGGCTGAGCAGTCATGTCTGCGCCTCGCCAACGACGTCTGATTTACTGGGCAGTTTGAGCGGCCCAAGCGGTTTGCGTAGCCGCTTGCGCATGGCGACCAGCCGTTGCAATGCCACCTTGCCGCGACCTTCAGCGGAGATCAGCCCGGCATCCTGGTTCACCGCACGGCTGTGGTCGAACAGGTCGCTCCAGAACATCGACTCCAGGTACGGCTTGGACATCGCCAGCGCAAACACGCGCGACACCCAACTCGACTGAACCTGCGGCGTCCACTGTTCATGCCACCATCCGCCTTCAGCTTCCGATAACGCGCTCGGGACGCTCATCGCTGAGACAATTACCGGCAACTCCGTCAGGAAGAAGCGATCAAGCATATTGCTGATCTGCATCAGATCGCGCGTCGCACGCCCGTCGTCACGGCGACCAAACATCAGTTGCACACCAAGCGCATCCAGTCGCACACCGCCTTGCGTCAGTCGATCAACAAATGCGAGCGGTTGCAGCGAATCAGTCCGTGTCGCGCCGTACTCACCAAATGGCTGGGTCAGTTCCACCATCAACCGCGCCCCCTTGCGAAACTGCTTCACCACCAAGCTCGCCATGCGCACCAGGTCGATCATCTGATCGGCTGTAAAGCTAAAGTTGGCGTTGATGTTGATCCCCGATGCAAGGTTCCAGATGCCGACATATGGGCTATACCGCTGCACCACGCGCTCAAGATGGTCATACGCCATATCGCGGCAGGTGTCGTAATCGTGCTGCCAGACATACATCCACTCCGGCAATGCCGCCTTGGAAAAATCCAGCAACGGCCCAGCTACGATTGGCTTGCCAGCGTCTTTGGCCCACTTCATCCACCGATCAACTGGGTCCCAGTTGTATTGGCCTTCTTCCACTTCTAGCTCACGCCAGATCAGCGGCAGCACGAGCACATCAAAATCTCGTGCGATCAACTCGCGCATCTGCGTGCCACCTTGCGTCGGCGCAATACGCACACCGAGCGTCGATGACGACGCACGCCGCGTGGCAAAGCGGCGGTGCAGCAGTATTTCTGCATGGGCCATGGCAAGGCGTTCGGTCGCCTCGATCCCCTGCTCCAGCGACTGCCTTGCATACCGATCCGCTTCGACGGGGTCTTCACAGATCAGCGCCTTGGAAAAAAGCTGCCGCGCCTGTTCCCAGAGCTTCATCGCAGGGTGGCCGTCACTCAGATCGAACATTTGCCACTCTTCGCTCTTGGTGATGAACATCTTGATGCGATGCCGCGCCAGTTCGACCGACAGCACATATGGCGCTTCACGGTCCGGCAGCAGACATGTTTGCAGCATCAGCCGACCCATCGAGCCGACCTCATACATCACACACAATCCGACAGCCCGGCCGCCGCGCTTCTGGCATGAGATCAACCCATCCACAGCGGTAATCTTCCCCGGCGTGGGCAGATCATCCGGCCCGACCAGATACGCATTGAGCGGCACCCACTCCGACTCCGAATCGCCCTTTGGCGCATCTCCCGGAGTCTGTTGAGCTTTCAACACCGAACCGCCGTCAGACGAGTCATCATAAACAGCAAATCGAAGCATGGACTTCCAAAACAAGGGCGAACGAAGGGGTACGATGGCTTTCGACTCGTCATATGCCCGATTGACACAAATTTGTGAATCAGCAGCTGACAGCCGATCGCCTGATCGACACATTTCACGATATTATGCCGAGTCATTGTGGCGGGATTTCACCAGTTGGCAAGAGGACGTCCGGTCAAGCCGTCCGATCATTCGCCCCCGCCGCTCGCGTTGTTTCTACTCTTTTCACCAGAATTGCACCATGAACTCATCCGCAACCGCTCCCAACGCTGCCATCTATCGCACCGATCTGCCCTTGCCTGACCGTCGCCAGGGCAAGGTCCGCGACATCTATCGTGTGCCCACTGAAGGCGGGGCTGACCGTGTGCTCATCATCGCCACCGATCGCGTCAGCGCCTTCGATGTCGTCCTCCCCACCGCCGTCCCCGGCAAGGGCAAACTCCTCACCGATATCAGCACCCGTTGGTTTGAATTCGTGCGCGGGATGAACATCATCCCCGACCATCTCGTCTCCACCGACCCGGCTGATGTTCCCGGCCTCAACCAGCAACACCAATCGGAAATCAACGGCCGCATGATGCTCGGCAAAGCCGCACGCGTCATTCCCGTCGAATTTGTCGTCCGCGGCTACTTGGCCGGCTCCGGTTGGAAGGAATATCAGCACTCGCAAAGCGTGTGCGGCGTCGCCCTGCCTGGCGGGCTGAAGCAATGCGATCAACTGCCCCAACCCATCTTCACCCCGGCCACCAAAGCAGAGCAGGGCCACGATGAGAACATCGACTTCGACACCGCCTGCGAGGTTCTCGACCGCGCCTTGCCTGAAAGCGACACTCGCACCGGTCGCGAAGTCATGGAGCACCTGCGCGATGTCTCCATCCGCATCTACAACGCCGGAGCAGACCATGCCCGCACACGTGGCATCATCCTGGCTGATACCAAGTTCGAGTTCGGCTACGCCATCGACGATACGGGCAACGTTACCGATGAAATCCTGCTCATCGACGAAATCCTCACACCAGACAGCTCACGCTTCTGGCCAGCCGATGACTATCAGCCCGGCCGCGATCAGGACAGCTTCGACAAGCAATACGTGCGAAACTACCTGCAGGAACTGGTGCAAGCCAATACGTGGGACAAGACACCACCCGGCCCCGCGCTCCCTGATGATGTGGTCCGCAACACCCTCGCCCGCTACGAAGAGGCCCGCCAGCGACTGTTCAACTAAACGCAACCACACCCCCGCGACCACCGGTCGCGGCTTTATGTATTACGTTGTCATCGGGGACGCATGCCGGGGGTTCGGCCGGAAGCGCGGTGTGCGAGCTAGTAGGCGTTGGGGTTGGAGAAGCCGCGGAAGACAGTCAGACCGAGGATGCGCAGGTCGAAGAGGATCGACCAGTTGCGAATGTAGAACAGGTCGTACTGAAGGCGTTTCTTCAAGCTGGTGTCGCCACGCAGACCGTTGACTTGTGCCCACCCGGTCATGCCGGCCTTGACGTTCTGGCGGAGCATGTAGCCGCGCCAATCTTCACGAAAACGTTCGATGAGTTCCGGCCGTTCCGGGCGCGGTCCGACCAGCGACATTTCGCCGAGGATCACGTTGAACAGTTGCGGCAGTTCATCCAGACTGGTGCGGCGGAGTAAGCGACCGACAGGCGTAATGCGGTCATCGTCCGGCCGGGTCCATGCGTCAGTGCCTTTATTCGCATCGCGGAGGGCCTGAACTTCTGCATCGACGTGCTTCATCGTGCGGAACTTATAAATCTGAAATCGCTGACCGTTGATGCTCATGCGCTCCTGTCGGAAGATGATCGGCCCCGGGCCTGACCATCGCGTGGCAATGGCAATCATGAGCATGGGAATGGCGAAGATGATCAGCGCTGCGATCGCGCCGGCAATATCCAGCACGCGCTTGGAAATGCGACCCCATCCGGCCAGCGGCGACTCACGCACGGAGAGAATCGGCATGCCCTCCAATTCGCTCACCGCCATGTTGATAGGCATGAACTTGGGGTTCATATCCGGCACAATGCGCACATCGACAGAGTACCGCTCCAGCCGCGCTACCAATGCGCCGGCCTCAGACGCAAGACGGCCGGGCAAGGCGATGATTACACCGGTGATTCCATCCGACTCATCGAGAATGCGCTCAAGGTCATCCAAGCCGCCCTGAACGGGCAGATTGGCGCAGCGGCTTCGCGCAGTGGTCGGGTAGTGACTGATGAAAAACGACGGCTTGATGCCTGTCCAGCTATTGCGATTGACGGTGCGGCATACGACCTGGCCGAGTCGCCCAGTGCCAATGATCGCCACATGCCGCAGGTTCCAACCTTGCGAGCGAATCCATCGCAGGCCCATGCGGAAGGCAAAACGCCATGTCAACATGCCGAACGCGGCTATGCCGAGATACAAGAAGAACTGCAAGCGGCTGTAATCGCGGTCGGCGAACAGCGGCTTGCGGAACAAGCTCATAAAGAGATACGTCAACACGACGCCGATAACGACGGCCTTGATGATCGTCTGCGCTTCAGCAAGGAAGCGCTGATCTCGTCGCGGCTTATACAAACCAACCCAGATCATCGCGGCGAACATCAACGGCAACGTAGCGAGGACGGGGATGGCGTGGGTGGCGTAGGTGACGACACCCTCACCAGGCGGTGCTTTCTCAGCCAGAAGGTGGAAGCGTGCGAAGTACGCTGCGATGGCCGCGACGATGATGATCGTGCCGTCGGCCACCATCAGTACACTGCGAAAGAATCGATGCTGTACTCTCAGCAAGGTGGCTTCTTCTCCATGGGCTGTGCCATTTCGTGGCACCCTCCAGTAACCTGCCGAAGTCTCTCCATGCGGAAACTCCGTTTCCTCGGGAGCTTCTGTCTGCTCCCATACTAACTACTATCCGCCATCGGACCGGATTCTCTTGGATTTTTCAGTTCCTTACTCAGTTCCTCAAGCAGGCGTTGCCCCTGTTCGCTGAGCTGTTCGGGGGCATGAATCTGCACCACAGCATAAAAGTCACCCTTTTCACCCTTGGCGTTGACAATACCTTTTCCGGGCACGCGAAGCTTGCGGCCGCTGCTTGTTCCGGGTGCGATCTTGATTTGCACCGTACCTTTGAGCAGCGGCACGGTCACTGTGACGCCTAAGGCCGCTTCAGCGATCGTGATGGGCACATCGATGAGCAAATCAAGCCCTTGGCGTCGAAAATGCGGATGCTGACCAACATGGACGGTCAGCAGCAGGTCGCCGCGTTGACCACCCTCGCGGCCCGAGTGGCCGCGACCTTTGATGCGCAGCTTTGCGCCGGATTCAATACCGGCTGGGATCTTGACATCGATTGTCTCGGATTTGCCATCACCTGCACCTTGTCCCAGCCGCAGTTGCTCGGCCCCGCCCAACGCGGCGGTGATGAAGGTAACGGCGAGGGTGTGGTGGATATCCTCCCCCTTACGGGGCTGTGCCTGCCGGGCGCGCGAGCCAAAGCCGCTTTCTGCTGGCCCGCGAGCAGTACCGAATGGTGATCCCGCCCCGCCGCCGAACATCTGCTCAAAGACTTCACTGAAGTCGACTTCGCTTGCAGCACCGGGGCCGCCGCCGACATTGGTCCAGGTTGTGCGGCCGCCGAACCCGCCTGGCCCGCCGCCTGGTGCATGACCGGCTCCGACACCGGTGCGACCGAAACGGTCGTATTCCTTGCGTTTTTCAGCATCGGAGAGGACGTCATAGGCCTCTGTGACCTCTGAGAATCGCTTTGAGGCCTCGGGGTCCTTGTTGACATCCGGGTGATATTGCCGCGCCAGCTTGCGATAGGCGCGTCGAATGTCGTCCTCGGACGCCGTGCGTTCAACGCCAAGAGTTGTGTAGTAGTCGTTGGACTTCGCCATGGCCATTGCCTGGACTGAAACGTGAATTATAGCGTCTGGCGGGCGATTCTGGCGTACGTCGGTGGTGAAGAGGACTCAAATCATGCCGGAATTGCTTTGGCCGAGGCGGATGAATCTGCTATGCTCTTAAGCTGGTGGGAGCGCGCACGTACGCGCCATAGATCGGGCAGGAGGTCCAAGCATGCTTGTAATTACACGTCGTGAAGGGGAAGAAGTCGTCATTGGTGATCCTGCGAATCCGCAGGGCATCGTTCGCGTCGCCTCAATCAAGGGTGATCGCGTACGCTTGGCCTTTGCGTTTCCTCGGGAAGTGGAAGTACACCGTCGGGAAGTCGCAGACCAGATCATCGCTGGCAAGCCCGACATTGCGGGCAAGATTCGTCCTGTTGCCAGCGATGGCTGAGTTTCTGAAAGCTTGCGGAACGTGGTGGGCGCACCGCAAGCAGTGGGAAGTGACTTTGGGCCCTATGACGAGCCCTAGCAGGAATGCCTTCGAGACCTGGTCGGGACATCGAAGGCGAGGTCGTGACGCGGCGTTGCCGCGTGGTAAATGAGATCGATCAGCGATCCGTGCCGAAAGTATCTCGAATCTGACAGGGTCTTCCCTGACCCGTAGCTTGTGCGCTTTGGCGGAATCGGGCATCACGCGGTGAAGCGAGTTGCTTCGCTCCCGCCGTCCGTGGCGGAAGTGTTGCATTGATGCCATAACGAGCATCCGTGCCCGCTGATCCCTTGGCGAACGTTTCGCCGTGCCGCCGCGCGATCGTGCAACGCTCTTCTCTTCGCAGCGCGATCACTCTTTCTGCCCTCCCAGTTCTCCCTTTGCTGATCCCTGCTGCATCATTGCCCGTCGGGCTCGCAGCATGATTTCCGATTGCTTGGCCAACTTCTGCTGACGTTGCGTGTTCCATTGTTCCGGATCGCGCAACTCCAGGTGATCCTTCACCCCAAGCACGATGACCTGCGAGCCAAGCCCCGCTTCGCGAAGCATGCGTTCGGGCAGCCGCACGCGGCCGGTCTTGTCCAGTTCCATGCGCCGCGACTGCGAATAGAGCAACTCCTCGAATTCCATCAACTCCTCGGCTGGAAGCAGTGATGACGACATTGCGCCAGCGAGCTGCTCGAAGGTTTTCTCCGGCCAGAGCCACAGGGCTCCGTTGGGGCCGGGCGAGAGATAGAACGCAATGCCAAGCGTCTCGGGTTCCATGCGTGAGCGAAATTCGGCCGGTATGGCCATTCGCTGCTTCGCGTCGATCGTGTGTTCGTATTCGCCTGTAAACAACACGCATGGGTTCCTCGGGCAAGACGTATGGGAAGTTAACCCACATTGCCCCACCTCGCAACACTTTCGTGGGATTATTTGCCAAAAACACTATCGGACGCCTCCGGCCGATGGTGACAAGTGGTGGGTACAGGAGGCGCAAGTACTGAATTTTTCAGCATTTACGCTTGTCTTCCGCTGTGTTGACATCACACTGGAGGTTGAACTTTTCTTTTTTTCCGGGTTTTTGCTACCCACCAGTTATCCACAAGCGGCTGTCAGCCGATGCTCTCGTACACCGTGATACACACGCGTAGCCCCCCGTTGACATGACCAGATTCAGTCCCAGCGATGATGACCGCAAGGTGCCGATGGATCCGGCTGCCATCGCAGCGCACATCCCCCACGGCCTTTTCATCCTTGCCTCTGCGTTCGAGGACTGTTGCTGTGGCATCATGGTCCAGTGGGTCCAACGCTGCTCGCTCGATCCCGTGGTCGTCATGATCTCACTTCAGCGAGGCCAGCCGGTCGAACCGCTCATCCGCGACAGCCGTGCCTTCACACTATGTCAGATCAGTGAGGATGACCGATTCCTCAAGCGTAAGTTCTCACCCGACAATGAAGTGCGCGACGATGTGTTCATCACCAACAGTTGCCGCAATGCTCCCAGCGGTTCACCGATTCTTGAGCATGCCATGAGCTACATGGACTGCGAGCTGCTGCGCAATGTCGATCTTGACAACGACTATCGGCTATATATTGGCCAAGTTCACCACGCGGAATTGCTCACGCCATCTCGGCCAGCCATGTACTACGGCCAGCCTAACGGCAAGCGAGCATCCTGAGTTTCCATCATCATTCGATCTCGCCACCGAGCAACGATGCAGCGTGTGCGATCAACGCGCGATCAAACACCGCTTCACTGAAGCGCTCGGCATTATTTCGACATGCGGCAGAATCAATTGCCCGAGCGTCAAGCGACTCCACCGCCTGCACAATGGCTTCAACACACTGCGTTTGGAAGAACACGCCCGTCTGCTGTGTCACGGTTTCCAACGCGCCGCCTGCACCAAGAGCAATCACCGGGCATCCCGCCGCCTGGGCTTCAACGGGGATGATGCCGAAGTCCTCCACTTGGGGAAACACAAGCGCTTTCGCGCGGCGATAGAGATCGCGCAGATCACGATCGCTAACCCGGCCCAACATGGTGACCGTTGGCCCGGCTTTGGTACACAACTCGCCAAACTGCGAACCGGAGCCAGCGACTTTCAACGCAAACCCGGCGCGATTGGCCGCCTCAATCACCATGTCCGTACGCTTGTAAGGTTCCAGTGCGGAAACGGTCAGCAACCAGTCTTCGCGCGGCACGGTTTGATCTGGCGTGAAATACTCCGTGCGTACCGGCGGGTACACCACATCCGCATCACGTTCGAAACACCGCTTGATGCGCGCTGCAGTATGCCGACTGTTCGCGAGAAACTTCGTCACGCCGGCTGCTGTGGCCCGATCCCATCGTTGAAATCTCCGGCTCACCAGCCGCAGCCCCATGGCGCGCAGCTTGCCGCCTGCACCAACGGCGTAGTCATCGGTCTGCTCCCATATGTATCGTGCGGGGCTATGGCAGTAACACAGGTGCGGCACGCCGGTCGGCGCTTTGATGGACTTCATCACCGCTGAACTGGTGGAGATGAGCAGATCACACGGCGCAACTTGAAGCCGCCGAACCGCCCATGGCATGAGCGGAAGATACATCCTTCGCAACCGACTGGTCGCGCCGGGAAAACTCTGCAAGGGTGAGGTGATGATGCTGCATGCAGAAATGGCGTCCGTCAACGCGCGGCGGTCATCAACGAGCGTGTACAGTTCCGTAGGGCCGAATAACCGGGCGAGTCGATCCAACACCCATTCACCGCCACGCAATCCCACAAGCCAGTCATGCGCCAGCGCGACTCGGCTCTCTGCAACGGGGTGTATCATGGGCTGTTGCAATGACTTCTCACACACGCAAGTTTCATTCATCGAATCGTCTCGGCCTCGATTACGCGACCGAAGCGATCGGTATGCCGACTTTACGGACACCGATCATAGATGTTCACTCGCATATCGGGGGCGAACAAGCGGCACGGATCTACAAACGCGCGGCTGGGCTGTACGGCGTGGAACTGACGTATTCCATGACACCCCTACTGGAACAGATCGACACCATGCGAAGCATCTTCGGCGAGGCGATTCGTTTTATCGCAGTTCCAAACTACTACGATGAAGACCGTCGCAACGCGCTGGGCAAGGGCTACGTCGAGCGCATCGGCACGTTCTATAAGCTCGGATCGCGCATTGCCAAGTTTTGGGCACCGCCCCGATCGACAGATTATGCAATTGAAATGGGCGATCCCAAGGCCATGCGTCTCGATGCGCCTGTGCGCATTGAAGCGATGCAGGCCGCACACGATCTGGGCATGATATTCATGGTGCATGTAGCAGATCCAGACACATGGTTTGCCACAAAGTACGCGGATGCATCGGTGTACGGCACCAAACTCGAGCAGTATGAGCCGCTGGAAGCGCTGCTCGACCGCTTCACACAGCCATGGATCGCTGCGCACTTCGGCGGCTGGCCGGAAGACCTTGCATTCCTTACCGGCCTCCTGACTCGCCACGAAAATCTTTATCTCGACACCAGTGCGACCAAATGGATTGTCCGCGAAGTCAGCAAACATCCACGTGATGATGTTGTTGCATTTCTGCAGCGATTCAAGGGCAGAATCCTGTTTGGTTCGGACATTGTCACCGCTGATGATCACCTTGCCCCAAGCGAGGACGGTTCGGAAATGACATCCAAGGCCAGCAGCCCGGAGCAGGCATTTGACTTGTACGCCAGCCGCTACTGGGCATTGCGCAAGTTGTGGGAGACAGACTTCGACGGCGAATCTCCGATTGCCGATCCGGATCTAGCAATGGTTGATCCAAAGATGTACGACCCCATGGACGCCCCGCCGCTTCGCGGCAAATCGCTCCCGACCGAGGTGCTGGAAAGTCTGTACCACGATGCCGCCCACGCCCTGCTCGAACCGTTGCACGATGCGCGGGGATGACGCTACGAATGTATATCAGCAACTTGGTCCAATGCGCGTTCTGCAGTGTGACGTTGATCGGCCTTGATGAGCAAGATATCCGTGTCATATGTGGATATTGCCAGCACAGGTACCTTCACCTCAGCAAGTGCAGTCGTCAGCTTGGCCAACAAGCCGATGATGGCGAAGTCCAGCGGGCCCTGCACCTCATAGGCAGCGTAACCCTTCTCGGATTGCACATCATCGGGAACCACGGCCTCGGTTGCGATGATGGACAACTCGTGTCTGGTGCGAGTAATGCTGTACACCCCCGTGCCATCGATCGCCCAACCCGGGATCGACTCCGTCGGTTCCAGCCGGCACACAGCATACCGTCCAGGTAAATGTTCCAGTGTGAGAGTATCCATCATGCCAGTACCAATGAAATGGCCGCAACTTGATCGCACGGCACCTTGCTATAGAATCGTCCCCTGACCAATGGTCACATGACTCTTGGGGATTGGTGTAACGGTAGCACGACTGACTCTGAATCAGTTAGTCAAGGTTCGAATCCTTGATCCCCAGTTTTTCGCAGCTCGCGTCTTGCGATGGCTGCACTCCCCCACAAGTTCAACTCAGCTCGTGCTCACTGGCGCGGTCAATTGCGTTTGGTTGAGGCGGGCGTACAGTGCGCAGCGCTGGAGCAGTTGGTCATGCCGACCGGTATCGACGATGCGGCCGCGATCCATGACAACGATGCGGTCTGCGTTCAAGACTGTTGACAGCCGGTGCGCGATCAGCAGGCACGTACGGCCCTTGCCGAACTCCGCCAGTGCGTCATTGATGTGTGCTTCAGATTCCGCATCGATCTGGCTGGTCGCTTCATCGAGAATGAGAATCGCCGGGTCACGCAGGATCGCGCGGGCGATGGCGATGCGCTGACGTTGGCCGCCCGACAGCGAGTATCCCTGCTCGGAAATCTCCCCGTCGTACCCGCCGGGCATACGCTGGATGAACTCATCCGCATGAGCGCGGCGGCCGGCTTGTTCGATCTGCTCGCGCGTCACGTTCTCCAACCCGAAGCTGATATTCTCCGCCACAGTTCCACGGAACAACACCGTCTCCTGCGTGACCACCCCCACCTGCTGCCGCAGACTCTTGACGTTAATCCTTGCGATGTCGGTGCCGTCAATGCACACCGAGCCGGCGTCGGGACTCAGCAGCCGCGGCACGAGACTCAGCAGCGTGGTCTTACCTGAACCATTGGGACCAACGATGGCGATGCGTTCACCGTGCAGGATGTTGAGCGAGATGCCGTCAAGTGCAGGCGACTGAGCGTTGGGATAGGTGAAGGAGAGATCACGGAACTCCAGCGAAACTTTGTGTCGCGGCAGCTCGGGCAGATTGGCGCTTTGCACTTCTTCCCGCGGTTCATCCAGCAGTTCCATAAGTCGCGCTGCCGGCGCGGATGCCGCCTGAATCTCGTTGATCAGTCCCGGGAGCGGGCGGAAGGAACTTCCCGAGACTGCCAACGCGCCCAGGACCAGCAGGAAGCGATCGACCGCAAGTCCGCCGCTGAGAATCTGGTGAGCAGCGAAGATCGCCAACGCTCCGATCACAATCACTGACAGTGTTTCCATCACCGGCGATGAAAGCGCTCGAGCCGTGCGCACTCGAAGTTCCTGCTTGATCACTTCATCATTCGTGTGAGTAAAACGCTCATCGGCATAGGCCTCGCCTGTATTGACTTTCACCGCGCGCAGCCCCTGAAGCGTCTCGTTGCTGATTCGCAGCAATTGTTCCTGGGCCTGCAACGCGCCGCGATTGCCCCTCCGAATACGCTTGCCGATCTTGCGCAGGATTACCGCCATGATCGGCACGATGACGATGGCGAGCATCGTCAGAAACGGGTCGAAGATGATGGCTGCGATAAAGGCGATGACGCCTTTGCCTGTCTGGCCGACGACCTTGCTCGTCAGCGCCACGAAACTGCCGTGCAGCTCAACCGAATCGCGCACAATGCGCGCAACCAGTTGCGATGGGCCGCGATGAATGACGCGGGACAACGGCATATGCACCACGCTGCGAAAGACATCGCTGCGAATCTTCGCCACCGTGCGCGTGCTGACCGTGCGGCTGAAGTATTGATGCAGGAAATTAGCTGTCGCGCCAAAAACGGTCAGCACGATTAACCCAGCAATGACCAGCACCACGCCGTGAAACGGATCGGTCGGAAGACGGTCGATAATCGCTTCTGGTACAGCAAACCGCGGGTGCTCGGCGTTGTGACTCTCGGCCACGGTTACCAGCGAGTCGCCGTGCAAAAACGCCCGAAGGATCGGGGAAAGGCCGATCAACCCGGCGCCGAGACTCATCGATGCAATAACCGCAAAAATGAACGCCCAAATCAGCGTACCGCGGAAGGCAAGAAGTTGGCGGGCAAAATGCCAGAAGGGATTCATGTGGCCAAATGGTAGGGAATTCCCCAGCCCTCGGGTGCTTACCCTTCAGAAAGCCCATTCGCATACAAGCGGGCGAAATCGCGCCAGAACGTCGGGTAGCTCTTCGCCACGCACTTGGGGTTGGCAATCGAGATGCC
>PWVT01000136.1 GCA_003562195.1 Phycisphaeraceae bacterium
ACGCGCAAGAAGGCGACGCGCAAGAAGGTGACGCGCAAGAAGACCCGGCGGTAAATCCACCGTCTGATCGTTTCTTGCCTCGAACCACCGACGGGCCGGCCATCAGGCCGGCCCGTTGCTTTTTGCTCATGCCCAGCATCCTCGTCGATGCATCTGCTGAAACCAGTAGGCGGTGGATCGGACGCAAATGTGAGGTGGCATGAAGCGCCAAAGGCCCTACAATTGCCCTCCCACGCCGGATGGTCCCGCCGTGGGTGATCAGGAGCGTTCTACCCATGACCCATGTGATTGCCGAGCCGTGTATCGGCACCAAGGATGCATCGTGCGTTGAAGTCTGCCCGGTGGCCTGCATTCATCCCACCACGGATGAAGGCCAGTTTACAGACTCCGAGATGCTGTACATTGACCCGGAAACCTGCATCGACTGCGGATTGTGCGTTGATGAGTGCCCCGTTCAAGCGATCTTCCCGGAGGAAGATCTTCCTGAAGAGTGGCATAAGTACCTGCAGGTCAACGCTGAGTGGTACGAAAACCAGTAAGCCACGGCCCTCGCAACGAAACCACCGCTTTTACGCAGCGTCATCCAGTTCGCTGATCGTTGTCACGCCAGAAGACGCGTAAGCGCGTTCGGTCCAGTCTTCAGCCCGGCCGCCGAGGTTCAATGTGCTGGGCATGGTCTTGCGGTAGCCGAGCTTCCGGACGATCTCCAGCACATCTGTCCACGTGGGGAACGTCTTGTCGTTGACCCGCTTGAACGCGTCGATGGCCATCAGAAACAGAAATTGCTCGCGCGACATCTCGCCTTCTTCTGCGGCCTTGGTGAAATCAGTGCGGCGGCGGCCAGGACCGCGACGACGCTCAAGATTCGTGTCGCTCGCAATCGAGATTGAACGGCGATCGATGCCCAGCCGGCGATCAACCACACTCTCGCCCATTTCTTTCCCCGATGAGGTTCGTGATGCGTTGGATTTCTCTGGCATGACGTACTCCTGTCGGACAGGGACTGAACTTCCGGCTACACTCGTTGCTCGCTGATGGCCGGCTCGTTGGTTTATCGGCCGATTTGCAGACCCACTGAACCTATGGCCCACGCTTCCCAGTCAACCCCCAAGTCCGCCCCAGCACGCGAGTTTAACCCGCAAGCAGCGGTCTTTGCCTGGCTGTGGCCCGGTCTTGGCCATATCAGCATCGGCCAGCGGCATCGTGGCTACGCCATCATGTTCGGCGTGCTGTTTCTCGTGGCGGTAGGTGTACTCGTAGGGGGGATCGATGCAGTCGATCGCCGCGAAGATCGACTGTGGTTCTACGCCCAGTCACTGTGCGGCCCGCTGGCATTCGGCCTCGATTTTCTCAATCAGAACGTCGTCAAGAACCTGCCCGATGAGCAACTGAACCACGCCACCGGCCTTGCGCGCATCAACGAAATGGGCACGCTGTTCGTCGCCCTGGCGGGCCTGATGAACCTCGTCGTCATTCTTGATGCACTGCACTTTTCCCCCCGACCTGATAAGCCACTCACGCCAGAACATGCTCGCCGAAAATATGATCGCCGTGAAACGGATCAACGCTCATCGTCGCAGCGGGAGTCAGAAGCATGAGCTGGCTGGCCGCGACGTACATCCCGTTTCTCTACCCGATCAACTTCTTCCAGACCTATTGGTACCTGCTGTTGATCCCGCTGGCGTTCGGCATTTCCGTGATCTACAAAGCCATGCGTGTCCATGATTTGCGGACGCTGTGGTGGCAGGTGGGGGTGATGACTGCCCAGATCGTCCTCGCCATGATCGGTCTTGCCATCTGCCTCGTCATTCTCGTGCAGGGTGTCGTGCCGCTGCTGCCGGTTCGCTGAGTGGCTGTGAATGCCCCACGCGACGCATGACGTAGACGGCCGCGTACATGCCGGCGACATCCTCCCGATGCACCACACGCGGCGGGTACGCGCTGTTGAGCGGCTGAAGGCGAATCGTTTCACCATCATCCTCAAAGTACACACGCTTGAATGTGGTCTCGTGATCCCGCTCCAGGCGCACGAAGCAGTCACAGCCGTTCGGTGTCGCAGCTTCCGGTGAGAACACCACAATCTCGCCCTCGCGATACTCCGGCAGCATCGAGTCGCCCACCACGCGAGCGGCAAAGGCGTCCGGATCAGACACATCCGGACAGGCGAGGTACTCATCCGCCACCGTGGCGGGGTAATCCAGGTCGGTGAACTCGGTCGGATAACCAGCAGCAATCTTGTTGATCACCGGAATTCGCCGACTCAACGTCATCGGTGGCTCGACATTGCTCTCAGATTGCTCCACCAGCGTGCGAAGCGCCTCAAGCGGATCACTCGACTGGAGTGCCCCCTTGAGCCGATCGGCAAGCTCGCGGCTGTGGCCTTCCGCAGCATGCACGCGGCGGCGGACCTCCGGCGGCATGGCCTGCCACTGTACCGCCGCAGCCAGTTGACCTTCACGCAGCCCCAGGGCCGCTTCAATCGCCTGCGCTCGCCCCAGTGAGACAGCCCGCTCATCGGACTCCATCAGCGACAGGTACGACTTACTGCAGCCGATTGCAGCCGCGAGCGTCTCCTGTGTGATCCCCGCGCGGCGACGCTCGCTGCGGATGCGGCTGCCGATCGTTCCCTTGGAGTGCTCGTGATCAGCCATTTCAGTCCCTTCACACAGCGAAAACCGCCACCATAGCGGCCTCTTGAACAAAAAGTTGACAAAAATGTGAACTTTTCTTGCACACGCTACATCTCAGTGTACAGTATACCCAAACAGAAATCAAACAGTATGAGAGTTTTTTACGAGGGCATGCTCATGCACACGGCCGAGCCGACTGAAATGATCCTGCAAAGCCGCCGCGAGCAGCGCGAGACCGCGCAGCGTCTGGTGCAACTTGCCATCCACCTGCCTCAGGCCGATCGCGCGTTGCTCGAAAGCGTGTACAAGCACGGCACGCCGACATCGGTGCTGGCTCGCGCTGCGGGCCGGCCTGCGCGAACGATCCGCGAGCGTGTTCACCGGCTGGTCAAACGGGTGACCTCGCCGGCATTCGGCTACGTCCTGCGCCACTGCGATGAGTGGCGGCCACTCGTCCGCCACATCGCCGAGGCGGTCATCCTGCACGGCCGAACGCATCGGGAGACCGCCGAGGAGCTTGGGATCACGGTGTACCGAGTCCGCCGCGAGGTCGATCGCATTCGCACCATTGCAGAGCATCACTGAAGTTCATTTTCGGGAGCAGTCATGATTCAACTGGAGATCGCCAGAACCGTCGCCACCGCCGTCACTCCATCGCCGCGCGTACTTGAAACCGCATCCATGTTTGGCTTGGGCGTGGATGAAACACACCGCATCGATATCGTCCCGCCAACAACAATCACACTGCCATCGTCCTCGGTTGTGTTTGTCACCGGTCCTTCCGGGGGGCGGCAAGTCCACCGTGCTTTCGCTCATTGGGGCGAATTGCCGCGAGCAGGGGGTCACGGTCATTGACTTCGATGCACTTCCGTCATTGCCCGATCGGCCCCTTGTTGACGCATTCGACCTGCCGCTCACGCGCACAACGGCGTTGCTGGCCGCAGCGGGCCTGGGCGATGCGTTTGTGATGTTGCGTAAGCCCAGTGAACTCAGTGACGGTCAGCGGTATCGCTTGCGTTTGGCGCAGGCGATGCACATGGCGAGCGATTCACCATGCGTCGTGCTTGCAGATGAATTCGGCGCGACGCTGGATCGCATGACCGCGAGGATCATCGCCGCCAATGTGCGCAAGTGGGCCAAGCGAAGTCGCTGCACGTTCATTTGCGCGACGACGCACGATGACCTGCTCGAACAACTCAATCCACACGTGTTGATTTACAAGGGCCTCGGCGACGCCATTACGGTGCACCACCTTGACGCAGACTCACCATTGTCAACAGTGAATCACGTCCTGTTGGAGCACGATCTGGCCCTTGAGCCAGCCACGCTTGCGGATTACACCTGCCTCGCTGCGTTTCACTACAAAAGCTCACACCCTGCTGCGGTGACCAGCGGATTTCGCCTCGTGCATCGCCAGCGCACTGTCGTCGGGCGATACCTCAAGCGTTCATCTGAACACACCATCGTCGGCGTGCTGCTGCGCACCATGCCGCATCTGGCCTGCTCGCTTCGCGATGCTGCGACCGCCAATCGCTATCGCGGCCTGTCAGCCAAGGCGTCTGCAGCGATGCTGAACCGCGAAATCCGCACGATCGCGCGTGTTGTCGTTCATCCACAATGGCGCGGCCTCGGCCTGGCGGTCGCGCTCGTCAAGCACGCGATGGCCAACCCAGAACCGGGCACGGTGTATACCGAAGCGCTCGCGGCAATGGGGCGTGTGCACCCGTTTTTCGACAAGGCCGGCATGGTGCGCTATGAACGCCCGCCCCGGCCGGAACACGCGCGACTGCTTGATGCACTGCGACACGTCGGCCTTGAGCCATACACGCTTGCCTCGCCTCGGCTGGTTCGTGCGCACTTCGCTGATCGGGACGCAGCGTGGAACCTGTTTCGCCGCGAGCTTGGCCGCTGGTATCGCGCTGGCGCACGACGGTCGCGCTGCACAGCCGTTGAGCCGAGCATCGACACTATGCTCACTGCCGCGCGCGACCAGCTGCTCACGCAGCCAGTCTACTACCTGCACCGTCACGATTCGTGAGTCAGCCATACACGTGGCCCGCTGTCACACACGTTGCACTTCTTAAAGGGGAACAACGCCATGCCTCAACTCGCTTTAGATCTCCTTGATGCGCATCCTGAGAACGCCAATGCCATGTCTCCCGAGCTTTTGGAGAAGCTTATCGCCCACATTCGCGAAACCGGCCACTGCCCGCCGCTGATTGTGCGGCCGCACCCGGAGCACCAGGGGCGATACCAACTGCTTGACGGCCATCATCGCGCGATCGCACTGCGCAAACTCAACCACACCCACGCCGCGTGCGAGGTCTGGGATGTCGATGACGACCAGGCCACGATGCTGCTGCTGACGCTCAATCGGCTTCATGGTGAAGACGACCCGCAACAGCGCGGCATGTTGCTCAAGCGACTCTCGCAACACATGGAGATTGAAACGCTGGCCAGCAAGTTGCCCGAGGATGTCGATCGCATCAATCGGCTCATTGCATTGACGAGCCCGCCGCCGCTGCCGGCACCGCCGCAGGCGTTGGATGATCTTCCCCACGCGGTGACGTTCTTCCTGACGTCAGCTCAGCGGCGATCGCTGTTTGCCAAGCTCCGTGACATCCAGCCGGATCGCAGTGCAGCGTTGGTGGCGTTGCTCGAGTTGTGAGTCCATCGCGAATGAGTGGGGGTGCGCCACGCATGGACCACTGCTCCACGATTCAAC
The DNA here is from genome assembly GCA_003562195.1 of Phycisphaeraceae bacterium. GTDB lineage: Bacteria > Planctomycetota > Phycisphaerae > Phycisphaerales > SM1A02 > PWVT01. The sequence continues at coordinate 5,356 of PWVT01000136.1, forward strand.
TCATTCACAAAGGAACAGAACATGTCAAGTACGAACACGAAGCGTGTCACGCGCGCGATCAGCAAGCAGTTGATCGAGCAGATCGCTGAGGGCAATCACACACCGACAGAGCTGGCCAGCACACACGATCTGCCGCTGCATCGTCTGGCGCGGTGGGCGACAAGGCCCGCCAATGCGCGCGTGCTGGCGGGTTTGGCGTACCTCGCGGATATGCGTACGCAAATGCTGCTCAGCCGCTTTCGCGCCAACGCTGCGATCCAGCTCATCACCATCGCAACGAACAAGGAGCCGACGGAGATGTCGCGAAAAGCGTGTGTGGATCTGCTCAAGGCCGACCTGAACGTCTTTCCGCGTTATCGCGATCAGGAGATGGAGCGAGCCATCGAGCAGGCGGTCGATGAGCGTGCAATCATCAACGCCCTGGAGGAACTGGGCAAGGAGCCGGGCGATGACTAAGCGAACGAGCGACACACACAGACGTTTGGGTGCGCCGCGGCCGGGCAACGTGGAGCCGGCTCCGCTGGCGACGCGCAAGGCGCTGCGGTTGATCGAGCCGCGCACCCCAAACCAGTTGCACGGGTACGTTCGCGCGGTGCTTGGCTTTGACATGCCGCGCAAGCCGATGATCGTCGGGCACAACGCGCCGTTTGATTACCTCGTGCACAGTTTTTTCGAGGATCGCCTGCCGCGTGACATTGTCGTCTGGGCCAATCGGAGTGGGGGCAAGACGCAGCTTGGCGCCATTGCCACGTTGCTGGACATGATTTTCAAGCCGGGAATCCAGGTTCGTATCCTCGGCGGCAGCTTCGAGCAGTCCACCAAGATGTACCGCTACCTCAAATCGCTGCTGGAATCTGATGCTCTGTTCGTTGATCTACTGGACGGTTCCATCACCGGCAAAATGGTCGTGTTAAAAAACGGATCGGCGGTGGAAGTGCTCAGCCAGTCCGAGCGGGCGGTGCGCGGCCAGCGAGTGCACAAGCTGCGGTGCGATGAAGTGGAGCTTTTTGACCACGACATCTGGAACGCAGCGCAACTGGTCACGCGCTCCGGACAATGCGGCCGCCACCATGTGCGTGGGGCCATCGAAACACTGAGCACCATGCACAAACCGTTCGGCCTGATGCACATGCTTGTCGAGCAGGCGCACCAGGCCGGGCGGCGGACGATCATGTGGAGCGTGCTCGACACACTGGTGCGCTGTGAACCGCAACGGCCGTGCGAGCCGTGCCCGATTCAGCCGTGGTGTGACGGCCGAGCCAAGCACAATCGCGGGTTCATTGCCATCGACGACGCCATCCAGCAGCATCGTCGCATCGAGTCGGCTACGTGGAACGCGGAGATGCTGTGCGAGCAGCCGGATCGGTCTGACAGTGTGTATCCGGAGTTTGATCGTGCGGTGCACGTTCGCGAGTTCACCCCGCCGCGCCAGGCGCAGTGGATCGGCGGGATCGACTTTGGCTTTCGCGCGCCCACGGCCCTGCTTTGGGCATACGTCGTCGATGATGGTCATGATGAGCCGACGATGTTCGTCGTTGACGAGCTTGTGCGAAGCGAGCACCTTGTCGAGCAGTTCATCAGCGAGGCGTCGCAGCGGCGCTGGCCGCGGCCGCAGTGGCTTGGCGCCGACCCTGCCGGGCATCAGCGCAATGATCAGACCGGCCGGAGCACGATTGCGCTGTGGAAACAGTCCGGCTGGCCGATTCGCACCCGCGCGATCGGGCTTGAGGCGGGCATCATCGCTGTGCGCCGGCGGTTGAAGCGCGCAGATGGGTCCGTGCGGATGTACATCCACCCGCGCTGCGAGACGTTGATTGAATCGCTCGTGACGTATCACTACCCGCCCGATCAGCCGGAAAGCACCACGCCCGTGAAGGACGGTTCGGATCATGTGGCCGATGCGCTGCGATACATGGTGATCAACCAGGATCGCACGGGATGGAAGGCGCAGTTGCGTTGGTACTGACCATGGCCACTGGCTCAGAATGTGATCGTGCCTGCAATGAACAACCCCTGCAGGCCGCCGGTGAGTTCATAGCCGTTGTTTTTCACATCGAGTTCGACGAGGCGATATCCGATCATGACGCCGAAATTTTCCGTCGCATGCACGCCGAAGCTCGATTGCACCTGCCAGAGCAAGCCATTGTCACCACCGAATGCCGGGCCGACGCTGACGGCTGCATCAAGTGTGAATCGGTCAAAAAGGGGAAGATCGACATCCGGTCGGAACATGAGGTCGAAATGAATCCCACCATGGACTGCCAGCCACTCGCCTCCGGTTTGCTCTCGGTTCCCGCCGATGCGCTCAAGTCGCTGATCGACATCAATATAGCGCGCACCGATCATCGGGCCGAAACGAAAGCGAACGCGTTCGCGGCCATCGCTGTTGTATTTCTGTTTCGAGTTGCGGAACGGCCGATGCACCGGGATGCGCAGTTCGCCGTTGACGGAGGTCATTTCAAACGAAGCACGATAGCGATCGCCTTCGTTGAGCGCCACATCACCGAAGATCGCAGCGCTTTTGAAGGTGCCGTGCGAGTCTGCGGAGAACGAAAATCCGCTAAGGTGAATATCGAAAAAATCGTGCTTGCGAATGTTCAGCTCAGCGTTGAACGTTGGTTCTATGCTGCGAAGGTCAAGGTCATCCTTGAAATCCAACACTTGTCGATCGGACTGGCGCAGCCGCGATTCACCACCGAGACGGGGCAGCCACACGCCGGTTCGCAGGCGGACTTCCAGCTCGTCGGTTGCATCGTGCGCGGGCCGAGCATCGTCGCCGTGCGTGGGTTCCGGAGCGACCAATGCGATGATGCCGATGATGATGCCGATCCCGGCAGAATGTGTAGCGCGTGTCCAACTCACACTGCACAGCGTATCGTGAGAACGAAGCTCCGGCGACCCACTGCATGGGCGCGATCAACAGCTGAGAGAATATTCATGGATTCTGCATCTGCCGACAACTCGATTCCGCTCGCGCCCGGCGTGACGATTGCGCCAGCGGATGTTCGTGTGAGTTTTTCACGCTCAGGCGGCCCGGGTGGGCAGGCGGTGAACAAGCTTTCGACGAAAGCCGAGTTGCGGGTGCATCTTGTCGCGATTCAGGGCCTCAGCGACGCTGCGATGGTTCGCTTGCGCCGGTTGGCGGGTCAGCGACTGACGCAGGAGGACGAGCTGGTCATTCACGCCGACACCAACCGCTCGCAGCGTCGCAACCGCGAGGAGGCGATGGATCGGTTTCGCGAGTTGGTTCTGCGCGCCGCCACGCCGCCCAAGCGCCGCAAGAAGACCAAACCAAGCAAGGGGGCGATCGAACGCCGCTTGCAGGCGAAGCGCGAGCACAGCGAGAAGAAACAGCGTCGCAAACCGTTATGACGACCTCAACTGCACCTTGCCATCGCCCTTGATGATCTCACCGATGATGCTCGCGCGTTCGCCGGCCCGGTTCAATTGGCGGACGATCGAATCAGCAAACGATGGCCGAACGATCAGCACGTACCCGATGCCCATGTTGAACACGCGGTACATTTCATCACGCTCCACCTTGCCATGATTTTGCAGGAATTGGAACACTGGCGGCACATCCCACGTGGTGGTGTTGATGCAGGCATCGAGTTTGTCGGGCAACGCGCGGTTGACATTGCCCGGCAGGCCGCCGCCGGTGATGTGCGCCATGCCGCTGACGACGCGCTTGACGCGGTAGCGTTGCAGCAGCTTGATGATGGGCTTGACGTAAATCCGCGTGGGCGTGAGCAGCACCTCACCCAGCGTCTTGCCGGATTCGCTCAGCTCGTCATACACCCTGTCCAGCTTCAGCTTCTTCTTCTCGACGATCTTCCGCACCAGCGAGTAGCCGTTGGAATGAATCCCATCGCTCGCCAGTCCGATGATGACATCACCTTCTTCAACGCGCATCGGATCGATGGCGCGGGCCAGCTCCACCACGCCCACCGCAAAGCCGGCGATATCGAAATCGCCTTTCTCGTACACATCCGGCATTTCCGAACACTCACCGCCGAGCAGCGCACAGCCGGATATCTCGCATCCTTTCGCCACGCCTTCGATCATCTTCGCGGTCTGCTCGGGGATCACCTTGTGCAGGCCGAGGTAATCGAGAAAGAACAGCGGCTCGGCGCCCTGCACGATCAGGTCGTTGACGTTCATCGCGACGCAGTCGATGCCGACGGTGTCGTAGATGCCAAGCTGAGCCGCGAGCTTGATCTTTGTTCCAACGCCGTCGGTGCAGGCCACGAGGACGGGGTCGCGGTAGTTTTTCTTGAAGAGTTTTTCGTTGTAATCCAGCCGAAACATACCCGCGAACGCGCCGTGCTTGCCGAGCACGCGCGGGCCATAGGTGCGCTTGAGCAGCGGTTTGATGCGTTGTACGACTTCATCACCCGCATCGATATCCACACCGGCCGCGGCGTAGGTCATGCCCCCGGAAGTCGTGCCCCCGGAGGCGGGGGTGTTCTTCGCGGTCGTGGATTTGCGTGCATTTCGTGCTGCGGGCATGGGGGCAGTGTATGCGAAGAGCGGCGGCGCCACTCACTCCCATCCGCGAATCTCACGCCGCCAGTACAGCGTTTCGGTGGCGTGTCTGGCCAGGGTTTCATTCGGGTCATGGACCATCGCTTCGATCAGCCGTGAGGCCGCCGGATCGTCGATCAACGCCAATCGTCGCAGAGCATACTCGCGAGCCGCGAAATCCCGCGACCGTGAGAGCGGCTCCAGCACCTCCAGCGGCGGGGCGAGCCAGTTCTCGCTCTGCTGAATCGTCGCATCCGTAAAGTGTTGCAACTCCGCCGCCGCCCACGTGCCCAGCGGCAGCTCAAAGCCCGCATCGATCTCCGCAGCCCGCTGGCGCGCTCGATTCACGACCTCATGCACCGGAAAGGCATCCGCCCAGCGCGTCCCGCCGACTTGCGTGAACAGATCGCTCGCCTCGTGCGCCATCGGCAGCAGCGCATGGACCGCATCAAGCGTTCCGTTGGACTGCTCGACACGCGCAAGAAATCGCTCCAAAGCGAGGGCGGTCTGCTTCTGCCAGACCAGACGCTCCCAACGATCAGTCGAGTGCATCAGCGTGGCATCCGGCATGGGAAGAGCCGAGCCGAGCGAAGCAGGCGGCTCCTCGACGAATGTGTCAAGTGCAAGAAGCAGAATCGAGTGTGACAGCCGTTCCGTCCAGTGC
>PWVT01000110.1 GCA_003562195.1 Phycisphaeraceae bacterium
ACCAAAAAAGTTGAAGTGGAATTAAACGGCGCCAAAGTGACCAGCACCAAGGATGAGCAGTCCTGGATCGCGCTCCAGGCCGACAAGGCCCAGCTCATAACCAGTGGGACCATTGACATCACAGATGTTCAAACGGGCCTGACCCTCATCGGCAGGGGCCTGATCACCGGTGATGCCACCTTCACCGGCAACAACGTATTTATCGGCTGGCAGACCGAGGACTTCATCAGAGATAAGAACTGGTCACCTTCGTCAATAGGCGCGTTATACGGTGACTATGTTCTCGGCGATGGTCAGCGCGTGAAAGCGCCTCCCATCTACGTGGACTACCAGGCAGCATGCAAAACGAACTGCTACCTGACCATCAGCGGCTCTATCGAAGAGCACCCGACCTTTGTATCCGATGTCTACATTTTCGATACCCTAATTGAAAGATCATGGGATAACAGAGGCGGCGTAATGCTCGGAAACGTCACCTTCCGGAACGTCTACCTGTGGGGCAACTTCACCATCGTGGACAGCAAGACCGTGATCGTCGACCATCTGGAGCTGCAGTGCGGCAAAGAGCGCCGCATCTACACGGCGGATACCGGGACCTCCTTTGCGTCGCCCAGTCCTCCTTGCGATAAGGACCGCGAAGATCCGAAGCCGCCCAAAGGTGAGTACTACGACGGCACCATCATAGGCACCCTGATCCCCGGCACCATCACCAGCGACACCAAGAAGGACAACCTGCTGGTCCTGGGTGACGGGCTGCTGGTCAAAGACGCCCTGTTCCACGAGGAGCTCTACAGCGTTGACGTACGCTCTGCAACGCTGGAGAACGTAATCATTGAGATCGGCGAAAGAAACAAAGAATGCAGCAAGGTAACCATCGTGGAAGATTCCAAGGCCACCTTCAGGGATGTCACCTGGTCGGAAAATACCCATGTGATCGTCGTGGATCGGGAAGATGCCGCTCGTCAGGCCCGGATCGTCTTTGAAGGCTTCACCAACAACGAGGGCACCATCAAGTTCGAAACCTTCGCCGCCCTGACCTTCGGCGATGGGGCAACCTTCGCAGATGATATCAGACCCGAAGCCAAAGGACACAACGTAGAAATCAGCGAAGCAGACGGGTTTGGCTATATCAGCGTGAACTACGGACCCTTCGGGCGCTGGTCCTTCAACGGCTGGAAAGCCGATGCCGTGATCCAGGCCGACGGGATCGTCTCCGCCAAGTACGAATTCAAGGTGGAGTACTGCGGTGAAGTGTATAGAAGGATTGTCGACCTGAGAAATCCCGACAACTATCCGTGGATTCCGAGACTCAAAGGCGAGGGCGTCCTGCTGACCGAGATACTCGATCTACCAGACGATGAATTCTCGCTAAATCCCGAAAAATCCATCGATATCCGGATCACCGTCTGCAGGGAATCCCTGGTAAACAGCGGTGTGGACAGCAAAACAATCGACTTCACCGTAACCGGATACTTCATCAACTGCTGCACCGAGCGGTATATCCCCTTTAGCTTTACGAGAACCATCACGCTGCTCGGCAAGGCGATCCAGGTAGCGCCCTTCGACGTCGGCTTCGTGCCAGGCGGGAAAGACCTCGAAGTCCTGGCCGGCTCCGAAGGCAACAACGTCACCTATGAAGTAGAGAACACAGGCACCATTTCCGGGACCGATACGGTGAAGCTCTACCTCAACAATGTCCTTGTGGATGAGTCAGCTCCGATCACCCTGGCGCCGGGGGGAAGCACCACCGGCACCCTGACTTATGACGCACCGTGGGAGCTAGGTGAAATTGAGCTGAGGCTGGAAACCAGCAGCGACTTTGCGACCCAGTCCGTCTTAGTATACGGGATACCCTTTGACGTGGTATGCAATGAGTGGACTCCCGCCCGAAGCGGCACAGGTAGTATCCGGGAGATCTGGGATATAAGCGCCGTAGAAGCAGGCTCAGTCATCGATTTCCAATACGCCTCTCCTGGAGTAGGCAGCAGGACCTTCACTGTTTACTATGACGGTGTAGAACAGTTCGAAGTAAGTGGTGGCGGCGAAGTATTGGGGCAGATCGTGAAAGTAGCAGGCGTGGACGCTTTAGATGTAAGAGTAAGCGGACTGCTTGGATGGAACTACTCCCTGCGCTGCCGGCCGGAAGTTAACTTCGTGCCATCCATTACAATTGTCCCCGATCATGACCCCTATCTGTACATTGGACCATTTAATGTAACCTACGCCGTAGAGAACACCGGCCATCTAGATGGCGATGCGGACATTGAGTATTCTGCATGGGTCTCCTACGATGACGGGGCTACCTGGACAAATGTGGGGATGGTTCACGAATTTCCTAATACAACAATCGCTGCAGGGGGCACATGGTCGGAAACACAATGGTACAATGCTGCTGATCCTGCTCTATGGAGATTCTACCTAATCGTTGATGGTGAAGAGATAGTTGAGGAAAGAGAAGTAGTCAACGATTAACAAATAGCGAAACGTTGCTCGATAAGCCGCCTTCGGCGGTGAAACGAGCGGAAACGGGAACGGGCAGGAGACGCGGCCGAGACGCCGAAAACGTCTGGGCAGCGCCCTGCCCCTTTTCCTTTCTAACTCCTCAACCGAGATGAAGGGTGCAAACCCCTTCGGCAGGCAACAGCCCTTTTAAGACCTGCCCGCCTGATCCTCCTGCACGGGGACCTGGGGCCGCCAACTCCAGGCCCGTGAAGCCAGGTGAAGACGTAACCG
>PWVT01000084.1 GCA_003562195.1 Phycisphaeraceae bacterium
ATGGAATATTGCCTGGACAATGCCGCGATGATCGCCGGCCTCGCTGCAGTGCGGTTGGAGGCGGGGCTGGTCGATGACTGGTCGCTGGCTGCGTCGCCGCGATCCTAACGAGTGGCGTATTGGCGTCACATCAGCCGTATGATGTCTTGTGGGATTCACTTGGGAGAAAGACATGCCCGCAAACATTGCTTCTTCGCAACAGCCGATCGATGACCGGCTGGATGAAATCGAAACACAGCTCCGCTCTCAGGAATATTTGCACGCTGAGTTTCTCGACCGCCGCGATCTGCTGGGAGAGATTCTGCAACTGCAGCGCGAGAAGAACGCGATCATCCTCGGCCATAACTACATGCACCCGCTGGTGTACCAGCTATCGCATGTGGAGCATCGTGGGGATTCACTCGCGCTCTCACAACAGGCAGCACAATGTGAGCAGCCGGTCATCGTGTTCAATGGCGTGCGATTCATGGCGGAGACGGCGAAGATTCTCAGCCCTGACAAACTGGTATTGATCCCGGATGTTGAAGCAGGGTGCAGTCTGGCAGACAACTTCTTGGCCGAGCATGTGCGCGAGTATCGAGCGCGCTATCCGGACGCACCGGTGGTGACGTATGTCAACAGCTACGCGGAAGTGAAGGCCGAATCCGATTACTGCTGCACCTCGGCCAATGCGCTGGAAGTCGTCCGCGCAGCCGTGAAAGCTTTCGGCGTAAATGAGGTGATCTTTCTTCCCGACTCACTGATGGGCATGAATCTGCAGCGGGAATTCGCAAGGACCGGCGAGGATATCACGCTCATGTATCCCGGCCGCGATGATCGGCTCTTCACCCGCTGTGAAGTGCATGAGCAGTTCACGGCTCAGCAGATTCGTGCCATTCGCATTGAATATGACCTGCCGCGAGGCAGCGATACAACGGCTGTCCTGGTGCATTGGGAATGCTCGCCCGAGGTTTTGGACGAAGCCGACTATTGCGGCAGCACCTCGGAGATGGCCAGGTACATCCTTCAGCGTCCGCAGCTTGAGCGTGTGTACCTTGCAACAGAATGCGAGATGGCTGCCAATCTCGCAGCTGAGTTTCCGACGGTGCAGTTTGTGCGCTCATGCAGCTTCCACTGCCCCCATATGCGGCGCATCACATTGGAGAAGCTGCGCGATTGCCTGTTGCATGAGCAGTTTGTGATTGAGGTCGATGCTGCCACGGCTGACAAGGCTCGCCGCGCGATTCAGCGCATGCTGGAAATCGGGCGCAAGGGTGCTGTCACCGTCGATTGATGCGCACACCGTCGCGCACCTGATCGCCCGGGTGGGAGATCACTTCTTCGCCAGGTTCAAGGCCATCAAGCACTTGCGCGTGGGTGGCTGTTTGCCTGCCAAGTTGCACGATGCGCAGCGTTGCACGATTGTTCTCAGCAACGAACACGGCCCAGTCACCACCGCGGCGAAACAACGCGTTTGTCGGAACAAGCACAACATCATCGTCCTCCCACACCACGATTCGCGCTTCAATGCGATACGCATCCCCAAGTGTATCGCGGTCCTCGGGCGGGCTGGTGAAATCCGCAATAATGTTCACGCGCTGCTCTTCGACACCAAGTGCGGAAATCCGTGTGTACGCTTGCGGTTCGACCGTGCGAACAGTGGCATGCAGTTCCTGCTCGCCACCCCAGTGTTCGATCAGAATGGTCGCGCCCGGCCGGATGCGAACCGCATCCGTGGAAAGGACGTCGATCTCGATTTCGAGATCAGATGGATCGCCGACTTCTAGTAGGGGTGTGCCGGGCGAAACCACCGCCATACTTTCTTGAATAACGCGCAGCACCCGGCCATCGATCGGCGCATCAATCAGCATGTGTTCGGCCTGCTCTGCAGGCGTCTGTTCCGGCCGGGTCCGTAGCAACGCCGCTCTTGCGAGTTCCAGTTCGTACCGGGCGATGTCCTGCGTGAACTGGGCTGCGTTGAACTGTTCAATTGCGCTGCGTTTCGCGAGCATGGCTGAATCAAGCTCCCGCTGAGTCGCTGCACCGCGCTCATGGGCAGTGCGAACGCGTGCCAGTTCATTTTCTGCATAATCGAGTTGGGCGATTGCTTGTTCAAGTTCCGGGCGTGCACGCTGTACTGCTGATTCCGCACGTCGCACGCGTGCCTCGGCCTCGGCGATGGCGCGGGCATCGAGCAGTGCCGGGTCACCCGGCACGATTTCCGCAAGCACTGTCGTGCCGGCCTCGATCGCATCACCGGCTCGCAATTGAATGCGCTGAAGCTGACCGCCCAGTGGGGCGGAGACAATGTACCGATCGCGAATGCGCGTGCGACCATCTTCATTGACTGTGACTTGCAAGCGGTCGCGCATCACCTCGCTGGTACTAACCCTGACCGGTTGGGGCATGAAGGCAAAGACCAGCCCGGCCAGCACCGCCAGAAGAATCAGACCAACCACAAGTTTTGATAGCGTGAACTTCACAGGTCTCCTTGCTCTTGCTGATTACTTTGACCGGTTACGCACGGGTCTTGAGAACCTCGATCAAATCAAGCCGATCCAGCCGCCGTCGCACAATCAACCCGGAAACCAGCGATGCCAAAAGCGTCACAGCCACGGCGAAGCCATACGTCGGCAAGCCCAATGCAAATGGTAACCGCTGATGTTCAGTTTCGAGTGCGTGGATGAGAAACGCGCCCAAGCCGTAACCAAAAACCAGACCGATTGGAATGGACATGAATGTCAGTACCGCCA
>PWVT01000294.1 GCA_003562195.1 Phycisphaeraceae bacterium
AAAGTCGCCATGGTGCCGATCATCAATGCCGGCGATGGTGGGCACGAGCACCCCACACAGACGCTGTTTGATCTGTACACCATCTGGCAGCGATTTGGGGAGTTGAGCGGTCGCAGGATCGGTTTTCTCGGGGACCTGCGATTCGGCCGCACGGTGCATTCACTGTCGCACGCAGCGGCAATGTTTGGCGCACCACTGACATTCATTGCACCGGATGGTTTGCAGATGCCCACACATCTGCTGCGTGAGCTTGAGCAACAGACGACGGTCGGCACGAGCGACGATGTTCACTCGGTGATTGCTGAGTTGGATGTTCTTTACGTCACGCGCGTGCAAGCCGAGCGGATGGATGATGCGCTGCGAAGTCGGATTGGCCGAACGCAGGTGGTCACTCCCGAGCTTCTTGCCAAAGCAAGGTCAGACATGCTCGTGCTGCATCCTTTACCACGCGTCGATGAGATCACGCAGGAAGTCGATGAAGACCCGCGCGCGGCTTACTTCGAGCAGTTAGCCAACGGGGTGGTGATGCGGATGGCGTTATTGGATGAACTGTTTCAATCGAATTTCCCACCACTGGGCGGAATGAAGCAACCTCAACAGTACGCTGATGCACCATGGCGCGAAGCCGGCGACACGACGGTGTGCGGCAATGCCAAATGCGTGACAAACAGCGAGCGAGACGTTCAGCCGCGGTGGGACGGATCGTGGTGTTTGTATTGCGACTTTGAGCGTTGAGACGAGTTGAAGCGCACGAAGCTGCGAGCGGCTAGCTGCAGGGCGTCGCGTCGCGCTGGATTCTGATTTGCTCGATGGGGATCAGCTTGCCATTATCCATGCCAGGACATGGTGTACGCCCCTTGGCTGCGTGCCACGCCCGTTTGGACTTAAGATTCTCCGGCCAGAAGGGCCATGTGCGACACTGCATCGGACGTGATTCATACAGCGAGCATATCGCCTTGCCCGGTATGGATTCGCGATCGAGAAATTCGCAGTCGTATCCGTGCTCTGTGTAGATCTCATTGAGCGACCAGCGGCCGTCAACTTTTCTCGCATGGTCGAGATAGAATTTTTCTACGGAGATGCCAAGACGCTTGGCCATGGCGCGGCCCTCCTCTTCGTTGAACCACACCACGCCAGGCGAGCCTGTGCAGCAATTGCCGCACTGTGTGCAGATGAAGCGAAGACCACTTTCGTACCACTCCATATGAGCCATGACAACATCACCATCCTACATGCGCGGTGCTTGCTCCGTCGGAAAATCATCAGGTGAAGACGGTGGAGGCGGCGGCTCGAACTGCACAAGGTGCACCTGCGAACGTTCACGTCGTGGCGACAGGTCAGCCAACTCTTCCGGCCGCTCGTCATACGCAAGGCGATCGATTGTGAAGATGTCCACAACTGACCACTCCGGGTGAGCATCAAGGGCCTGTTCAATCAGGAACTCCATTTCCCCAAGCGAACCGGCTGTAGCCCACACGGCAGCGAAGATCGGTTCTTGCCCACTCTCCTTACTGGGTTCGACGATGACGGTCGCCCGCCAAAGTGTCAGGCCGAGGTTACGACCTGAATCGTCAATGTTGGAATCAGGATCGATGTTCAACTCTAATTGCAACGCGTGGCGCAATTGCAGCAGCAGATCATCCAGATCCGGTAGCGTTTCATCAGAAAGATCAAGCACCTGCCGAACCCGTGGTGGCTCAGCATCTCCGTCAAACTCTTCATCCGGCCAAGTTTGCGCGACTTCCTCCAATTCGAATTCTAGCAGAATTGTCTCTACTTCATCGCGCATCGCCAATGGCACGTGGATGGAAAGCCCCTTCCACATGTCCAGGAAGACTTCGACAAACGGCTCCTCGCTATTCGCACCAGCAGCGATAGAGGCGTCTTCCAACAACAGCGGTTCAAAACGCTTCCAGACTTCACGGAACTCACCGAGCGTGACCGTTTCCTCTCCGAGGTACACATCGACCGCCCGATAGGCATCGCGAGATCCGACTTCGATGATGCAATACACTTCATCCGGTAACAAGTCGAACACACGATCGAGCAAATCAGCCAGACGCTCGTGGGAAACAACTACGCGAAAGACGTACGTGTCCGGCTCATCGTTTTCACCGGGCGTATAGGCAACCGTATAGCCCTGTACCGGAGCCCGCAGTTCGGTGGGTTCGATACCCAGCGGCAACGAGAAGCCGTTAACCACGGCCCTTGTGAGATCAGTTCGGAGACGAAAATCCCGCATGTAGTCAATGCTATCAGGGAATCCGGCTTGACGTACACCGGTTACCTCCCCCTGTTGTACGTACTGGTACAGTTTGAATCCGGTGGCACAGACGTCCCGCCTGAGGAACGTATCAACAGGCCAGAGGCCTGTTCCACTTTCAAACTGTACCAGTAGTACCCTGTTGTGACCGTAGTTGGCCGATATGTGAATCGTTTAGTATGATCCGCCAAATCGACCTAAGCACAGGAGTGTTACGCCAGATGGAAGCACAGCGAGCGCATTGGGGCAGTCGACTTGGGTTCGTTCTTGCCGCAGCGGGGTCTGCGGTGGGACTGGGTAATATCTGGGGCTTCCCATACATGACAGGCCAGAACGGCGGTGGCATGTTCGTCCTGGTGTACCTGCTCGCCGTCGCACTGATCGGTGTGCCGATCATGATGGCGGAAATCCTCATCGGCCGTACCTCGCAGAAATCGCCGGTCGGGGCGTATCGCGAACTGG
>PWVT01000272.1 GCA_003562195.1 Phycisphaeraceae bacterium
ACCTTCACGCCGTTGGCGAGCGTTGTACCGCCTTGGCGAATCGTCACAGCGGAAGCGCGATAGCTTTCACCAGGGGCAAAATCGTAGAAGCGGCCGAGTTCGATGACCGGGTGCAAATCATCCAGCGCATCACGCGCCCAGAGTCCCATCTCCGGCCCAAACCAGCCAGATTTCCATGTGACTGCGGCCTGTTGATGATCGTTGGCGGGCACGATGTGGTGGAGGAAGCTGAATTTGTTCCAGTACGCATAGCCCGGAACGGAGTCGCCACCTTGTGCAATGGTGTGAAATGCTTCACCGTCGTAGCGATACACGCCTGATCCGCCCGCGAATGTCCCGATGGATGCTTTGAACACCGCTCGTCCTTGTGCATCAAGTGATGCTGGTGTGCAAGAGTACAAGATCGTCGTTCCATCAGGCGTAGGATCGCCTCGCCGCACCAATTCGTGCAGGCCAGCATCATCAACGCGAAGCAGCGACCAGAAACTCTCATTCACCTCCTGAACCACGGTTTCAAGAAGCACATGGCCGTGCTGATTGAACGCCGGCTCACCGTAAACAATGGTTGTGATACCGCCGCGCGGCACTTCCTGCCCCGGTGCGAGCATGAGCTCCAGCCGTCCGCCATCGCCGCGGGCGATGGCGTCTTTGCTGCCGGTCGTGCGATAGACAAAAGTAACACGGCCGTGTTCATCGATGCAGTGCGACTGAAACTGGTTGATAAGTTCACCGCCACCCTCGGGTGCTGGATTCTGAGTTCGTGCCACTTCGACGAGACCATCGACGGTGGCAATGAACAGCCCGATGCGTGTCTCCGTTGAGTTGTTCAGCCGAATGGTCGCGGTAAATGCAATCTGGCCGTTATCATTGATGGATGGATCGGCAGCGTTCTTGAGTGTCCCATCACCGCTGGGCGTTGGGTCATTCGTCACCATGAGATTGTGCGTGGTGTTGCCATCGTAGAATAAGAGCCAATCTCCATTGAGTGGATTATCCGCCCAGGTGTAAGCGCGAAACACCACAGCCAGTTGGCCAGCGTTGTTCAGCAGCAATGAATCGGCGACATATGACGGTGGATATCCCGGCACGTTCAATGGCACGTGCTGTGCAACACCATTGCTGTAGAGCATCGGGCCGCTCGTGGTAAAGCATGCCACCTGGCCGGCATCATTGATGATGGGCAGGCCAACATCCCAGATGGGTGCCGTTGTTCCGGGCAGGACGTCGCCCGAGCGGACAACCGGCGTCATCTCAAATGCTGCATGCTGGGCATGAGCGATGGCGCTGAGACCAATGGCGCACACGGCGCTGGCTGCAAGGATTCCTTGCAAACGAGATGGCTTCGTCAGAGAGGCAGACATGACAGCACTCCGTTCCCGGGAACAGTCGGTCCAACTCTGCCACAGTGTCCCGATCACCGTGAACAGTGAGGCGCGCACAAACATGGAAAGTGTTTCCGTCTTGATGCTGCATAAGGGCAGGCACACATCGCGCCTCGTGCGTTGAACCGTCGTAAATACGTTCAGCGGATCCTCAAGAGGCCGAATTGTCGGGCGGGAGCGGAATGATGCTGCCGTAAGGCGGATAAGGGCGTTTATGCGAAAAACAGAACCCTCGCCCAGAAAAGAGATGAACGAACATCTTGAGTGTGAAACAGAATCGGACGTTGTCAAACGGAAAGCGCCAAAATTGTGATGGCCAAGCAGATCGTTGGGCTGAGGCGCGCCGTGTGACAGGCCCATGCCGGTGCGGGCATGATCGCCCGGTCCACGCCAACCGTGCATCGTCACCAGACGCGCCGGGGGTTTGTTCCGTCACGAATGGTGACGCGGGACATGGTTTGAACACCGATGGATCGTCCCCGCCCTCGCGCGACCACCGGTCGCGGCTTTATGTATGAGGTTGTCATCGGGGGCGCATGATGTGCCAAAAACGGCGCGAGATTTCCTTGCATCGCCCCCACCATGTGGTAGGGTTGCAAGGAGTCCGTTGGCAAGAACACTTCTTCACTGCAAACGGGGACCATCATGCGCACCCGCCACGCCCGCACCGCAATGCGGCACTCCGCCGCGATCTTCACCACACTCTGCCTCGCTTTGGCCTGCCAGCCGAGCGCACACGCGCAGTGCCAGTACGAAGTCACCGCGATCATTCAAGGTCCGCCGTGTTGGGGAGCGCCTCTACCGCTGATCGGCCGGGGCGTGAACGAGCATGGCCACGTTACCGGCCACTTTCACGATTGCAATCAAAGCGCGCACGATCACGGCTTTTTCTGGACGCCCGAGACCGGCCGTGTGGACATGCACAAGCCATCGGACGTGTGGCGCGTCAACCCAACGGACATCAATGACAATGGCCTGATCGTTGGGACGATGCAAGTCACCGGCGTCGGCGGGCAGGGGTTCGTGTATGACATGCACACCCAGCAGTACCTGGCGGTTCTGCAACCGCTGCATGACGGCCACAATACGATGCACATCGTCAGCACCATCAACGCGATCAACAACGACGGCATCGCCGTCGGCTCGCGCGTCATCAGCAAGCCGGGCGTGGTGCCGGCCGTTTCCAACGCGGTCATCTGGAACACCAACACCGGCGAGGTGATCGACCTGGGCGTGGGCGAGGGGCCGAACAGCGGAGCGCTCGGCATATCGGATAGTGCTGAATTCGTCGTCGGCTGGTTCGGATCGTCAACGCCGGTCACCATCGGATTTTGCCG
>PWVT01000064.1 GCA_003562195.1 Phycisphaeraceae bacterium
CACCCATGAACATGCCGATCGGAATCGCCAGTGTCAGGATCAGTTGCACGATACGATACACGCGCTCCACTGCCATAGGCAGGCGAGGGTACATCGTGCTCAGTAGAGCGAATGCGGCAAGGGCTATGACGAAAAAGACCGCGGCCAGTACTGCAATGAGCAGTCCCAACGCCAACAGCCGCTGGCCGCGTGAGATGATGCTCAGCCAGGCCGGGTCGGCTGCTTCGAGTCGTTCGCTGTACAGCGAGCGTTTGATGTCGGTCCCGCACTCCGGGCACACGCCGGTCAGCCCGAGTTCGCGCAGGTCATAGCCACAGGAAACACAGAGAAGCTCTTCGTGCACTCGGGGCTTGGTGGTCATGCCATGCGCACCGTAACAGAAGTGCCCGCGAAGCGTATCAAGCGACCATTGTTCTCGCTGGTCGTCGTGGAAGGTATATCGCCGGCGCGACGTCATGCACGAACACACGACCGGGATCATCATCTGGACCTTGCGAGCCAATCTCGTTGTAGATCCGTTCCGTGTAATTCTGAAGGACGAGAATGCACCCCTGCGACCACAGTGTCAGACTTGCAGATTCGCCCGGCCAGTGGTGAATGAAAATGCCCTGATACCCCGGCACATCGCGCAGCCAAACGGCTTTGCGACGCGATTCGGCCATTCTCGTCACCAACGCTTCATACCCGTCGTGCGGCGAGGTCGGAATGCGGGCATCGGGATTCCACCAGCACTTGCAATTGAAGGCCGTTGTACCGTTGTACTGCAACCTGCCGGTCTGCGTCCCGGTTCGGTGCACCGTAATCGTAAACTTTGCCACGACATGATCCTCCACAATTGCAGACTAGGCCATACACAACCATCACCACGAGGGCGCATTCCCCTAGTCTAAAGAGGCGCGCAGGATTGTAAAGAAGAAAAGGCCGTGTGGAACAGCAATCATTCGGTCGAATGCTGCAGCGTGCGCGACCTCAGCGAGAGACCGGAGGATCATCAGTGGTGTCCAAGTGGCTCAGCAACTCTTCGACCGAGCTGATTGTGCGCTCACACAACGCCTCTCGCTGCTCACGAATCGCTCTCATTTCAGCATCATGAGCGGCCATGTCATCCACATGCGCGCTGAGGGTTCGATCCAGCCGCTCGCGAAATTTGAACTCTGCATCGCTGAGCCGCCGTTGGAGACGACGATGATTTGCAACGAACGACTCATGCAGGTACTCGATCTCGCTCATCACATCATCTTCAAAGTCATCACGTGCCAGTGCCGCCTCAAGGACAGCGCGCGTTCGCTCGACATCCGAATCTTGTCTCCAACCGGGATGTGCGTGTTGGTAGAACGCATCAAGGAGGTCTGTCGCCTCGCTTTCATCGAAAACGATTGTCAGTGCTTCGAGCGTCGCAAGATTCAATCGCCGTAAGGACGATTCCAGTCTCATTTGACGTGCCCGAATGCGACCTCGCTCGCTCAAGGCCGCTGCGTCGATACGAACGCCATCATGTTTCGAGAGCCACCTGAGATCCCCGAGATGGACGCGCTTCTGTGCTTCATGGCGCATTCGCAACAATGGCACGAGCCGTTGCTCGTATGCCGCGAGCATGTCGTCAGCAGCTTCATGCTCACGCATGTCAAGGCCGAGTTGCGCAACGAGCGTGATGACATCGACCTGCGCACCGGGCAACGCGTCAGTCATGACCCGATAGCGCATGCGCATGCGCGCCTGTTGTGCCCGGTAGAGGGATTCAAGCTGTGGTTCAGCCAACATCGCCGCCACCGAATTGAAAAACTCATCTTCAAGCTGAATCATTGTGGATTCGAGTGGCCGCGCACTTTCGAGAATCTTCCGGGCCTCTTCGTACCGCTCGTGAATGGTAAGTTGCGGCTCACGCTGAACGAATTCACCGCGGACAACGGTACCAGTGCTCCGTCGGCTGGCTTCGCGGCGGTTCAATTCGACCATGCGCGGTGCAATGGCACGCATCGCCTCCGTGTAGTCCAGAAACAACGCGTCCATCACCGATTCTTGCGCTTCGCTGAGCGTGAGAATCGCCGCGAAATCTTCAAGTTCCGCCTCACGCATCGGCTGTGGAAGCATCGTGTAGGGATCAACACGGAGTCGATCATTCGCAGCCGCAATAGATGATGCAGCCAGCATGAGCACCAACGGAACGCCGAACGGTTGCAATTTCATCTTCACGAATCGCCTCCTGATCAGACTCGGAAATTCATTGTACTACTCGGGGCAGTTCTGCGGGCCCTGGGGCGGCGGGCAATCCTCACAATCGAACGTCAAAACGTCACTCCAGATGCAGGTGCCAGAAAGACTTCCGCAATCAATTGGATCGCGATATTCACAACTGACATAATCGTCGCATTGAGGGACTACAAATTTCGCCCATCCGTCCGTTGCAATATGCCATGTTCCGGCCACCTCTGTTGGACTCAGCCATCGGCGCTGACAACTCCATACCGACATACCATCGCTACACGATATCTGATGTACTCCTCCCAAAGCGCAGCAGAATACACCATCGTGCTTCCAGCACTGACTGCCAGTTTCTGAGCGAGCCGCATTGATGAAAAGAGCCACGAACAATAGCACAAAGAGGGGCTTTACCATCAGCTTCTCCATGGACGTAAGATCAAATATCCTGCGGACATCAAATATACATATATAAACTACCCCCCCCCCCCCCCC
>PWVT01000085.1 GCA_003562195.1 Phycisphaeraceae bacterium
ATCTTGCCGATGGTTTCATCCTGGTTGGCGGCGCAGGTGCCGACCTGCGCAATTTCGTTGGATGACTTGATGGGCTTGGACATGGAGCCGAGTTCTTCGACGATGGCAGAGACGGCCTGGTCGATGCCGCGCTTCACGTGGTTGGCGTTGGCGCCGGCGGTGATGTTCTTGAGACCTTCGGTGAAGATGGATTCAGCGTAGATGGTGGCGGTGGTGGTGCCGTCGCCTGCGTCCTTGGAGGACTTGGAAGCAACTTCCTTGACCATCTGCGCGCCCATGTTTTCGTAGGGGTCATCAAGTTCGATTTCCTTGGCAACGGTCACGCCGTCCTTGGTGACGGTGGGCGAGCCGAAGGATTTTTCGAGAATGACGACGCGGCCGGAGGGGCCGAGGGTGACCTTGACAGCTTTGGCGAGCTTCTTGATGCCCTGGAGCATGCGCTCGCGGGCATCAACGTCGTAGGCAATTTGTTTGGCAGTCATGTGACTTGTTCCTTATTGGTTATCGTTGTGCAGTTGTTGTTTATTCAGCCGATTTCGACCCATGCGACGCGTTCAGCATCGATGAGAAACTCGCGTGTGCCATCGGTGAGTTTGACGATGTGGTCTGCCTCAACGGGGACGAGCAGTGCTCGTTCGATCACGCAGGAATCTGCGTGATCGAAGTGCATGCGAACGTGTCGCATGCCGTTGAGTTCGCCGAGTGCTGCGCGGAGTTGGTCGGGTGTCATCGGCATGGAGTTATTCGAAGTCCGATCGGGCCTGGTATGCAGCGGACACATGCGATGCGTCAAGCCAGATGTAGTTCTGCTTGGTGGTGATCTTGATGCCGTTGGTTGAATGCAGTTCTTCCAGCGCCACGACATTGCGGATCTCGACAGGATCACCCTCGCCGAGCATGAGCAGGTCGAGTTCCTTGTCTGTGCCTTGCAGTTCGCGGAGGATTTTCAGAAGCGGTCCACGTTCCATTGTGTGGCGGTTCTTTCGATTGGGAGTGGGTCGTTTGAACAGTCACAGGCGAGACGCCTGTGCTCCCTTCCGGGGGTTACTTTTCGATGACGCCGAGGATGTCGTCTTCGGTCATGATGAGCATTTCCTCATCGTCGATCTTCACTTCGGTGCCTGCGTAGGAGGAGAAGATGACGCGATCGCCCTTCTTCACGGAAAAGGGAAGGTACTCACCGGTGTCACGGTTAAGGTTGCCGTTGCCGAGGGCGACGATCTTGCCTTCCTTGGGCTTGTCTTTTGCGGATTCGGGCAGGTAGATGCCGGAGTCGGTCTTGGATTGGGCTTCAGCACGCTTGACGAGAATCTTGTCGCCGAGGGGTCGCACTTTCATTGGTTATGTCTCCTGTTCACAGAGGGTTGAAATTGAATTAGGCGCTTTGCGGCCAGTTGTCGGCATAGTGGCGACGGACCACGCGGCGCATGACTTCGAGCATTGTTTCTATGTTGAGCGGACGATCGAGCACGGCAAACGCGCCCTCGCGCAGCGCATCGGAAAGCGTCCGAGCACTCTCTCGCGCTGCAGATTGCGGCGGACGCACAACGACCGTCGGCGGGGGCTGGTGCAGCCGGCGAAGCAGTTGCAGTATCCTCGAACCGCTGGGCGGGTCGGTCGTGGTCGCTTTGTCTTCCGATCGCCGCTTGTGCAGCGGGATCGCCAGATCGACCACCGCAATGTGAATGTCGGTGGTGCTGATGACCTCCGCGGCCTCCTCGCCTGAATGCACGCGAATGGAGTAAATCCCCATCGGCGTGAGAAGCTGGGGTAATTGATCCACAGCCGAACCCTCGCGCCAGCCGCCGTAGGACAGCAGCAGGTTCAAACGCGGGCCGGTGTCGGCCTCGGCGGGAGCGGGGTGGTCGGTCGGTGCATTCATCAGCGTGCATGACAACGGCAAGAACTGTGCCGATGATGCGTCGCGACTACAAAGCCATTGATGCTGAAAAGTACCGGTTATTCACGGTAAATCATGTGTTTCCACCATGCGCGACTCGGCCGATGCTGTCACCGTCATGTTCAGACAGTGGCGTGGCCTGCCATATTGGCGGTTGTCCTCCCCTCCCCATGCTGAGCTGAAGTGACTCGCTTGAGTGCGCAGCGGGCAAGCCCGCTCGCTTAACCGGTAAACTGTGTGCTTTCGCTCCGTCTGTTCATTTCTGAAGGATCTACCTCAATGTCCGCCACCACGACCGATCGTCGCAAAGGCACGCCCATCACAGACCTGTTAGCCGGCAAGGCCGCCGTCGGCTCGACTGTGCAGATCAACGGCTGGGTGCGCACCCGCCGCGATTCCAAAGCCGGCCTTTCGTTCATCAATGTCCACGATGGCACCTGCTTTGACCCCATCCAGGTCGTCGCGCCCAATTCGCTGGACAACTACGACAGCGAAGTCGTCAAACTCACCACCGGCGCATCGCTGATGGTCGAGGGCGAACTCGTTGAATCGCAGGGCAAGGGACAGACCGTGGAAATTCAGGCGACGAGCATTACCGTCGTCGGCCTTGTGGATGACCCCGATACCTATCCGATCGCAGCCAAGCGGCACAGCTTCGAGTATTTGCGTGAAGTGGCGCATCTCCGGCCGCGCACCAATACCTTCGGCGCGATCGCGCGCGTGCGCAACACACTCGCTCAGGCGGTTCACCGGTTCTATCACGAACGCGGCTTTCTGTGGATTCA
>PWVT01000164.1 GCA_003562195.1 Phycisphaeraceae bacterium
CGCGCTGCTCAATGAGGCACTTGTTGGACTCAAAGGCGTATTCGACCGGGTCTTCCAGTGTGATGATGTGCTTGCGGTAGCGATCGTTCATTGCCTGGATCATCGCTGCCAGCGTTGTGGACTTGCCCGAACCGGTGTCGCCCGTCACAAGCACCAGGCCGCGCGGCAGGTACGTCAGGCGGCTGATGACCTCCGGAAGTGTCAGTTCGCTCATGGGCGGAACTTTGGTTTTGATCGCACGCAACGCCATCCCGGAACTGCCGCGCTGGCGGTGGGCGTTGACACGGTAGCGGCAAAGGTTTGCCACCTCGTAGGAGAAGTCCAGATCCTGCACTTCCTTGAAGCGCTCGCGCTGTGTGTCATTGATCATCCCGTTGATGGCCTTGTCCACGCCCTCCTGTGTGAGCACGGGGAAGTCCATCGGCGTCATGACGGTGTTGACGCGCATCATAGGAACGTGGCCGCTGATGATGTGAATGTCCGAGGCGCCCTGGTCGTGCGCGGCGCGAAGAATTTCAATGAGTTCCATCACAACTCCTTGGATGATCAACAATTCTGCATTCAGCGGCCGTTGACCCGCACACCAGCTCGCAAGAATCGCTGGTCGAGTGGATCGATCGTGAACCGCTACGACAGGTTCATCGTCAGGAGCGGGCGCGGGCATAACCGACGCCAGTTGCCTTTGGCTCATAACCGGCTTGCGACTCGGCACTTTGGCCGTGCTGTTCCGGTTGTATCAGTCCGTGAAGGCGGTTTAGGGGTTGATAACCTCGGCTGTCGTCCAATGGGCACGATCGGCATGGGCGAATGACACGCGCGGTCGAGGCAGGCCGATGTCACGGAGCAACTGTGGTACGACGCCCGGACGAATATAGATCAATCGGCCGGAAATGTTGTAATCCGTCGCCTCGCCGATCCGTTCAATGGGTATCACGGCCGGGACGGTCAACGATGTGGTGCCAAGTGCCGGCAGTGTTGCCTGTGCCGCGCGACGGCCAGTGTAAACCGATCGTCCATCCACATGGACGCGATAGGTCAACTCACGCAGTTCAATCGGTGAATCATGTGGATTTGTGAACTCAAACAGAAACTCAACGCGCATCGCCTCATCGGATTGCTCAATCGGGATGTCGTCCATCACCTGCACCTGGGGCGCCCGGCCAAGGGCACACCCAGCCAGGAAGCAACACATCACGCCCACGAACATGATCCAAATGGTCGATCGGCCGGCAGTACACAGAGCAGTACGTGTGCAACGACAAGTGGGGGATAATGTCATCATGGCCTGACAATCTACACGCCCCGATCGTATTGGTCGAGATGGAAACGCCAGTCCTACTATCTTCATGAGCGGCGTGAACCAAACGATGCCAATTTACCGGGATATCCACGAAGGTGAATGTCGATGATACATCTGGCCATGAAACACATGCTGACACGGTTGGTGGGGGTGTTCACCACGGTTGCCGTGGTTGTGCCAATCTCGGCCCAGATCAGCCCGGTGTATGTCGATGATTCACCCATTGCCTGGGAAATGTTTCGAGAAGCCCAGGAACAGGCAGATGTGAACATTGGTGAAGCGGCTCGGCTGTACCAGGAATTGCTTGATGATTTCGCCCTCCGCCTGATCCCAGCCGATGCTGCGGTCACCTCCCGCTATCAGGCCGTTCGTCAGCGCGTCCTCATGCAACTGCTGCAGGACAATCGCCCCGGTGGCCTGCTGGAGCGGCACCGAATAATGGAACAGGCCGAGGCAGGTCGAATGTTGGAACGTGGTGAGATTGACCGACTGGCGCTCACCCGGCCTTGGACGCGATCCGGCCTTGATGCGCTGCTTCGCCTGGCGCAGCGCCATCTTGAAACTGCTTGCTTTACATCTGCACAGGAAGTGATCCGTTTGGCATTGATGCATCCTGATGTTACAGCAGAGCGCGAACTTGCGAGCTATGCGTGGTTCATGAGCGCGCAGGCGGCATACTACACATCGGATGACAACGCTTTCCAGTTCGCCCGTGAGCAGGTTCGTGAACTGGCGCGAGCTGGCGCACGACCTGCAGCCGAGTTGGCTGACGCACTTGATGAACTCGCAGATGATGAACACGCTCTGCGAATACCACACATTCAGCGTGGTGTGTCGTCGCTTGATGTCGGCCATTCCGCAAGCCATGACGCATTGCGGGAACTGGTTCCGGAGGAAATCTGGTCCGCCGAGTTGACGCACTCACTCTTTAACCGCCGGTTCAATCAAACCGCAGAACCACGCCCACAAACGCGCCGCGTGATGGAGCAGATGCGTGAGCGTGGGTTGTTGATGTCAACTGTGCCGACCGTTGTCGGGGATGTGGTGTACGTCAACCAAGGCCATCACCTTATGGCCTATGAGCGTTATACCGGCAGTCCGATTTGGCCGGAGTACGTTGAGCGCTCTGCCCTGACCATCATCGACCGTCAGGACGATCACGCTCGGGATCTGAACGTCATCCAGGTAAAGCACGATGCCCTTGTGACGCTCACCGGCCATGCCCACGCAACGAATCGCTCCAACGACGGTCGCGTGCTGTGCCTGAATGCCAACACTGGCGATCTACGCTGGTCAACTCGGATCGACCGTATCCCCGATCCCGCTATTGGCGGTGATACGCATGAAGGTCTGTT
Organism: Phycisphaeraceae bacterium; assembly: GCA_003562195.1. Taxonomy (GTDB): domain Bacteria; phylum Planctomycetota; class Phycisphaerae; order Phycisphaerales; family SM1A02; genus PWVT01. The sequence goes on from PWVT01000164.1 coordinate 2,656, forward strand.
CCCGCACAGCGTGCCACTGATC
>PWVT01000229.1 GCA_003562195.1 Phycisphaeraceae bacterium
ACTGAATGGCGGCGACCTGGTTGGCGGCTGATTCATCGAGCAGTTGCTCATCGACCAGCGTGCCGGGGGTAAGCACGCGCGTCACGGCGCGATCGACCACGCCCTTGGCTTCCTTGGGGTCCTGGATCTGATCGCACACAGCCACGCGGTAGCCCATGGCAATCATCCGCCGCAGGTAGTTTTCTGCTGCGTGATATGGAACGCCAGCCATGGGGATGCCGGTGGATCGTTTGGTGAGCGTCAGGTTGAGCGCTTTGGCGACGGTGACAGCGTCGTCATCGAACATTTCGTAAAAGTCGCCAATGCGAAAAAACAGCACGCAGTCGGGATGCTGCTGCTTGAAGCGGCGATACTGGCGCATGGCGGGTGTATCGCGCGGGTCGGACTTTTCGGGGGTTGTTTTGCGCGTGGCCGTGCTCACGCTGGCATTGTAGAGCAAAGCGAAAAGCCCACGGATTGCGATCCGTGGGCTTTGCAAGGTTTCGCGGGCAAGTGGAGCAGATGAGACTCGAACTCACAACCTCCTCGATGCGACCGAGGCGCTCTCCCAATTGAGCTACTGCCCCATGCACAAGCGAGAGGATGATACGGCTTTGCCAGCCAGCTTGCCAGTATCCTCCGAGATGGCGTACTGGTACAGTTTGAATTTGGTGGCACAGGCGTCCCTCCTGAGGAACGTATCAACAGGCCAGAGGCCTGTTCCACTTTCAAACTGTACCAGTACCTGCGATGAAGCGAGGGTCAGAACATCCCCTAACAGCGTCGAGTCAGCAAGGCCCGGCTGGATCGCCCACCAGGGCGGCGATTTTCCAGTCCGGGATCCAGCAACTCGAGCGTCTGGCACTTGGCATCCTGCTCAAGTGCGGCTATCCTTCATGCCTTGCGAGATCGTGAAGTTTCTCACGGGCGCGGCTGGGGTCGCAGTGCGGAGCCATCCGCTCTCGCTCTATCCGTTCAAACCAGTACCATCAACGTACCGTTCATTCGCACTGTAAAGACAGGATCATCATGGCCACCGGCACCATCATTCAAGTCATCGGTTCAACGTTCGACGCTCAGTTCCCGGAAGACTCGCTGCCATCAATCTACAACGCAGTGACCTGTGAAGTGGAAGTCGCTGGAGAAACGCTCACGCTCGTCGGCGAAGTGTCCAAGCACATGGGCGGCGGTCAGGTCCGCTGCGTTGCCTTGGCCAGCACGGACGGCATGAAACGCGGCCAAAGCTGCACCGACACCGGCTCGCCTGTGAAAGTGCCTGTCGGTGAACCCGTGCTCGGCCGTGTGTTCAACCTGCTCGGCGAACCGATTGATGAGCGCGGCGAGGTCAACGCCACCACCTTCCGGCCGATTCACCGCGAGCCGCCCAAACTCGTGGACCTGAACCCCAAAACTGAAATTCTCGAAACCGGCATCAAGGTCGTTGACCTGCTCTGCCCGTTCGTCCGTGGTGGCAAGATCGGTCTGTTCGGCGGTGCGGGTGTCGGCAAGACCGTCATCATCCAGGAGATGATCGCACGCGTGGCACGTGAATTCGGCGGCTACTCCGTGTTTGCGGGCGTCGGTGAACGCACACGTGAGGGCAACGACCTCTGGCTGGAAATGCAGGAAGCAGAGTACACCGATGAAAACGGCAACGTCGCACACGTCATCGACAAGGTGGCGATGGTGTTCGGCCAAATGAATGAACCGCCTGGCGCGCGTCTGCGCGTGGCGCTGTCAGCTCTGACCATGGCTGAAGAGTTCCGCGATGCATCGGGTAAGGAAACGCTGATCTTCGTGGACAACGTGTTCCGCTTTACGCAGGCCGGTTCGGAAGTCTCCGCGCTGCTCGGTCGTATGCCCTCAGCCGTGGGTTACCAGCCGACGCTGTCCACGGAAATGGGTGAACTTCAGGAACGAATCACCTCCACGAGCAAGGGCGCGATCACGTCCGTGCAGGCCATTTACGTGCCCGCAGACGACTTGACCGACCCGGCTCCTGCCACGGCGTTTACTCACCTTGATGCGTTCGTGGTGCTTGAACGAAGCATTGCTGAAAAGGGCATTTTCCCCGCTGTTGACCCGATCGCCTCCACCTCGCGTATTCTCGACCCCGGCGTGCTGGGCCAAAAGCACTACGCGGTCGCCCGCAAGGTGCAGTCAATCCTCCAGCGTTATCGCGACCTTCAGGACATCATCGCCATTCTCGGCGTCGATGAACTGGCTGAAGAAGACAAGCTCATCGTCGGCCGGGCACGAAAGATCGAGCGCTTCCTCTCCCAGCCCTTCTACGTCGCAGAAGTGTTCACCGGCTTCCCCGGCGTCACCACGCCGCTGGAAGACACGATCGACTCGTTCGATCGCCTGTGCGACGGCGAAGGCGACGACCTGCCCGAAAGCGCGTTCATGTACGTCGGCACGCTCGACGACGCGCGCGCCAAGGCCGACCGCATGGCTGCGGAAGTGTGATCAACGCCGATCTGAAATCGCAGATTTGAAATTTCAAAGCCCACGGATTGCATCCGTGGGCTTTTTCTATCGCGTATCTCAAATCGCCTGCTCATCAAGGCGTTATCGCCAGTTGCTTAACAGCAACAGCAGATCAGTAACATCCACGATGTCGTCTCCGTTCAGGTCGGCGGGGCAGGTGCCTTCGCACTTGCCCCACGCGCTGAGCAGGATCAGCAG
>PWVT01000103.1 GCA_003562195.1 Phycisphaeraceae bacterium
CGGAACAAAGCGTCTTGTGATGCAGGGCCGTCAATGAGAGGAGAAACCTCCCATGGTTGGAATCGTGGTCGTCGCCCACAGCGAGGAGCTCGCCCGCGGGGCATGCGAGGTTGCCCAGCAGATGAGCGCTGGAGAGCCGGTACCGATTGAGCCAGCCGGCGGCACGGACGATGGTCGTGTCGGTACCAGTATCGACAAGGTGGAAGGCGCCCTTCACCAGGTTCTAGAAAAGAGCGACGGGGCGCTGGTGTTGATGGATCTGGGCAGCGCCGTGATGATCGCGGAGATGGCCCTGGAGGCTCTCCCGGCGGAGAAGCAGGAGCGGGTCCGCCTGAGCAACGCCCCGCTGGTCGAAGGGGCGATAGCGGCTGTCTCGGCTGCAGCCGGTGGTCAGGATCTGCCAGCGGTTAGACGGGCCGCGGAGCAGGCGCTGAAGTCGCCAAAGCTCGCCGACGAGTCGGAGCCGGAAGCGCCAGAACCCGCTGAAGAAGAGCCGTCTGACGCAGCCGTCGAGACCGAGGCACGACCAACAGCGGCGGCAGAGTTGGAGGTGCGGAACCCTGCCGGGCTGCACGCGCGTCCAGCGGCACGCTTCGTGCATGCTGCTATGGGTTTCGAGGCTGACATCACCGTCCAGAACGTGACACACGATCGGCCCCCGGCAAACGCGAAAAGCATGATGGAGGTGGCGAGCAGAGGTACAGCGTGGCAGGGGGAGATGATCCGCATTGAGGCAAGGGGAGAAGACGCCGAGGAGGCCATCGCGGCGCTAAAGGATCTCGTCGAGAGAGGCTTTGGAGAAATGGAGGCTGCCGACGAAGAGCCTTCCGAAGCCCCGTCTCCCCGCGAACCTCGCAAGGAGGACAAGGGGCTGAAGGGGGTGGGGGCGTCCGCCGGTATCGCCATCGCTCCTGCTTACGTGCACAGGCCAGCCGAGCTGGAGATCGAACGGAGAAAGGTCTCCAGCCCCGAGGAAGAGGCGGAGAGACTTCACAACGCGATCGACCAGGCCCGAGAGGAACTCAGGGACCTACAAGAGGCAGTTGCGGAGGAAGATGAGGAGACGGCGCGTATCTTCGAGTTCCAGCGCTCGATGCTGGAAGATCCCACGCTAGTGGAGGCGGTCGAGGAGGAGATCAGAGAGGCTTCCTGCAACGCGGAGGCAGCAGCCGACGCCGTCATTGATGGATGGATCGAGCGCTTCGAAACTGGCGAGGATAGCCGAATGCAGCTGCGGGCTGACGACGTGCGGGATATCGGCAATCGCTTGCTCCGGGTGCTCACGGGCAAGGAACCGGAGACGCCGTTGAGTGCCCTTCCTGAGCCGGTCATCGTGGTGGCCGAGGAGCTCACGCCGTCGGACACGGCACGTCTCGATCGGGAGAACGTAAGAGGGGTATGTACTGCCGGAGGAGGCGCGACGTCTCACGCCGCGATCATCGCAAGAACGTGGGGGATTCCCGCCGTAGCGGGCCTGGGCAAGAGGGTGCTGGAGATCGCCGATGAGACGCCGCTGGCCATAGATGGCACCGAAGGCATCGTCCACGTCGATCCCCCACCTGAGGTGATACAGGAATTCCGCGAGCGCCAGGAGGAGAGATCCGAACGGTTGGAGAAGGCTATGGAAGAGAGAGGGGAACCGACCGTGACGCAGGATGGACACCAAGTCGAAGTGGCAGCCAACACCGGGGACGCGGCGTCCGCTGAGGAAGCCCTGGAGTACGGTGCCGAGGGTGTCGGCCTCCTGCGCACGGAGTTCCTGTACCTGAATCGAGAGTCGAGCCCGGACGAGGATGAGCAATACGAGGCCTATAGGTCGATCGCGGAGGTTATGGGAGAGCGACCCGTGATCATACGCACGCTGGATATCGGCGGCGACAAGCCGCTCCCGTATGTTGACGTGGCGGAGGAGATGAACCCGTTTCTGGGAGTACGAGCCATCAGGCTGACCCTCCGCCGACCGGAGCTCTTCCAGCCGCAGCTACGTGCCATTCTCCGGGCAGCAGACGAACACAACGTGAAGGTGATGTTCCCATTGATCGCAACGCGGGACGAGGTCACCGAGGCAAAGGAGCGTCTGGAACAAGCCCGACACGCCCTAGCTGAAGAAGACATCCCCCACGGCGAGGACATCGAGATGGGGATTATGGTGGAGACGCCGGCAGCCGCTGTCCAAGTCGATCATCTCGCTCCGCTGGTAGATTTTTTCAGCATCGGCTCAAACGATCTCACTCAGTACACCCTCGCCTGTGACCGGGGTAACGAGCAGCTGAGCGAGCTGTTCCAGGACCTGGATCCGGCGGTGTTACGGCTCATACGCAAGGTAATCGATGCAGCTCACGCGGCGGACCGTTGGGTCGGGCTGTGCGGTGAGCTGGCCGGCCGCCGTCGCGCCATCCCCGTCCTCCTGGGCCTAGGGCTCGACGAGTTCAGCATGACACCGCGGGCCATCCCGGAGGCCAAGCAGCTGATCCGCTCCTTGACTCTCGACCAAGCCCGAGAGATCGCGGACCACGCTCTCTCACTCCCCACCGCAGCCGAGGTGACAAGATACCTGGACAGCGAGCTCGAGCAGTTGCAGCCAGCGCCCGCTGACCAGTGATGGACATCACCTCATAGACGAGCGGAGCGGCCCCCGTCCCGTGGGTGAGCTCGCCCAC
>PWVT01000271.1 GCA_003562195.1 Phycisphaeraceae bacterium
ATCCCGGTTACGAGCCGTTTTACCCGTATGAAGCGCGATGTCAGGTCATTTATGACCTCGCGCTGGAGTACGACGTTCCGGTCATGGTCCACACCGGCGACACCTTCACGCCCCGCGGCAAGCTGCGATTTGCCCATCCGCTGCATCTGGATGATGTTGCTGTGGACAACCCCGGTCTCAAGCTTGTGATCTGCCACATCGGCAACCCGTGGATTCGCGACTGCATGGAAGTCGTGTACAAAAATGAAAACACCTATGCAGATGTTTCCGGCCTCGTCGTAGGTGACTTTGAAGACAACTTCGAAAAGTACATGCTTCAGCAGGTGCGTGAGATGATCCTCTACGCCGGTGAGCCACGGTACCTCTTGTACGGCACCGATTGGCCGATTTGCGAGATGAAGTCGTACCTTCGCTTTATGAGCGGACTGGAACTTCCAGAGAAAGATCACAATCTGATCATGTGGGAGAACGCTGCCCGCGTGTTCAAACTGGATGTGAAGTGACTTGCGCTGCGCCGTCGTTCGGAGGAAGATCGCACTTTGACTGACTTCACCGCCAAGAACCGCGGACTTGGTTCGCCGCCGCAGCGACCGCTGCGTGAAGTCTGGACGATTGCCTGGCCGACCGTGCTGACGATGACCAGCTACACGGTCATGCAGTTCGTGGACAGTCTTATGGTGGCGCAGGTCGGCCCGCTGGAAGTCGCGGCTCAGGGCAACGGCGGCATCTGGGCGTTCACGCCGATCGCATTCTCAATGGGTGTGCTGACTGTCGTCAACACCTTCGTCAGCCAGAACTTGGGCGCCGGCCGTCCCGAACGAGGCCCCCGCTATGCGTGGGCGTCCATCTGGCTCAGCGTGTGCATCTGGCTGTGCATCATGCTCCCCGCAGCCGCGCTGCTACCGCACTTTTTCGGAATGATGGGTCACAGCGCGGAGTTGCAGCGCATGGAAACCGGCTACGGGCAGATCCTGCTTGTCGGCGCGGTGCTCATGCTCGCCAGCCGGGGACTGCACCATTACTTCTTCGGCATGCACCGGCCGAAGATCGTCGCGGTCTCAGCGGTGGTTGGAAACCTTGTCAATGTCACGGCAAACTATGTCTTGATCTTCGGAGAAAACGGCCTGCCAGCACTTGGTCTGCCCGGCGTGCCAGGTATCCCGGCAATGGGGCTCTACGGCGCGGCGGTCGGGACGATCATCGGCACCGCCGTCGAACTTGCCATCCCTGCGTGCATCTTCCTCGGGTCGAAGATGAACCGTGAATACAACTCGCGATCACAATGGAAGCCGGACTTCACAGCCATCAAGGACCTGCTGCGTATCGGATGGCCCGCAGCAGTTCAATTCGGCAACGAGATCACCTGCTGGGCGATCTTCATGTCCGTTCTGGTCGGCCGCTTCGGCGAAGAGCACATGACCGCCGGCTGGGCAACGCTTCGGTTCATGCACCTGAGTTTCATGCCGACTGTCGGTTTCTCCGTTGCAGCGACCTCACTCGTCGGCCGGTATATCGGCGCAGGCGATCCGGACACCGGCGCCAAGCGCGCTCGACTGGCGGTGATGATGTCCGTCGGGTACATGACGGTCTGCGCGATCACATTCGTGGTGTTTCGCCATGAACTTATTGGCATGTTCGTCGCCACGCAAAGTGTCGATTCAACAATGGCTGCGGAGATTATTCGCATCGGCGGTGTGCTCATGATCTGCGCAGCGGTGTTCCAGACGATCGATGCGCTTGGGCTGGTGTACAGCGGCGCATTGCGCGGAGCGGGCGACACTGTTTGGCCAGGTGTGGTTACGATTATCTATAGCTGGCTGTTTATTGTTTTGGGTGGATGGACGCTTTCAGTCATGTTCCCGCACTGGCAATCGCTTGGGCCGTGGATCGGTGCTGCGACGTACATCATCATCTACGGCATCACCATGGCGTGCCGCTTTGAATCCGGTCGATGGCGTCGCATCCGGCTCTTACGGGACGATGATGGGGAGGCACAGCTTGAGCGTGATGCATCAGCCGCGGCCCCGATCAGCCCCGGCCCGCCCGCGGTCGAGCCAAGTTCCGCCATTCGGGATCTGGTGTCAGGCACCGACGGCAGCTCGCAGCGGCCAGACGGCTAAGCACGGTGGGATTGTCCCGATGCGTTCACTTCGATACACTGGTATGTTCGCACCTACAGGGAGACACGCAGTGAGTTCAGACGTACTTGACACAATTGTCGGTTCACGAGACAGCCAAGCCGACCCCGCCGCGGCAGCAACGCATTTCGAAAACGGGTTGCAGGCGATTGAAGACAACGACCGGGCCCGGGCAATTGAAGAGCTTCGCGCTGCATGCCGCAACGATGAGAAGCCGGAATATCTCTTTAAGCTGGCATACGTTTTGGATCTTGTTGGCGAAGAAGATGAGGCCGTCGCGCTGTATGAGCAGCTCTGCATGAACGAACGGCCGCATATCAACGCCCTCCTGAACCTCGCGGTCATCTGCGAGGACCGCGGCGACATCAACGGCGCAGAGAAGTGCCTACGCCAGATTCTCGATACGGATCCCAATCACCCTCGTGCCCGACTGTTTATGAAAGACGTCGAGGCCTCACGTGACATGTTCTACGACGAGGAGCATGCCCGTGATCAAGCCAAGCGCAATGCACA